>DASRCD010000283.1:0-5409 GCA_035653315.1 Candidatus Angelobacter sp. | reverse complement strand
TGTATTGAGATACGTCCGCTGCAAGCTGTTCCAGTGAGTAAAAAGGAAGCGCCTGAGACAATGCAGGTTTCAGTTGCCGGCAATGGATGAGATCCACAACAGAATAGAATCCGCTTTCAAACAAGAATCGGGTCGCATCCTTGCGACCCTGATTCGTATTTGCGGCTCGTTTGATCTGGCAGAAGAGGCCATGCAGGAAGCTTTCACGGCTGCTGTGACTCATTGGCCGGCGAAGGGCATTCCTGAAAATCCCGGAGCATGGATCACCTCAGTTGCTCATCGCAAGCTGGTAGATCATAGCCGGCGGGAGCGTACACGGCGTGAAAAGCAAGAACCACTGCTCTATGAAACGCCCACTGTTTACAAGCCTGATATGACCATGGCAGAAGACGAGGTAACCACATTCCCCGACGACCGGCTGCGGCTGATTTTTACCTGCTGCCATCCCGCATTGCATCAGGAGTCCCAGGTGGCTCTTACGTTGCGGACCTTGGGCGGCTTGACTACTCCGGAAATTGCCCGGGCTTTCCTGCTTCCGGAGCCGACACTGGCGCAACGGTTAGTTCGGGCCAAACGCAAGATTGCTGATGCCAGGATTCCGTATGAAATTCCTCCGCGCCCACATCTGGCGGAGCGCCTGAATTCAGTACAGGCCGTGATCTACCTGGTTTTTAATGAAGGATATTCAGCCACCGCAGGCGATTCCCTTGTTCGCCGTGAGCTTTGTACAGAGGCAATCCGGCTGGGCCGCATGCTTTGCGAGTTGCTGCCCGACGAACCGGAAAACCTTGGCCTGCTGGCACTCATGCTTCTGCACGACTCCCGCCGCGATACGCGCATGAACCAGTACGGCAAATTAGTTACGCTGGAGGAACAAGACCGTTCCCTTTGGAACAAAGATCTCATTCGTGAGGGAGTGGCGTTGATTCGTCAAGCGCTCCGTATGAGACGGCCCGCGACGTATCAGTTCCAGGCTGCTATATCGGCAATTCATGCAGAGGCCTCATCGCCCGCCGAAACAGATTGGCATGAGATTGCCGCGCTTTATATGGAGCTGATGCGCATCTCACCCTCGCCCGTGGTGGCCTTGAATCATGCTGTTGCCGTGGCCATGAGTGAAGGGTTGGAGCCGGGGCTGAAACAAATTGATCTGATTGGAGCATCGGGCAGGTTGGAACAATATCATCTCTTCCATGCGGCACGCGCCGACATCCTTCGCAGACTGGGAAGGAAAGCCGAAGCAGCCAAAGCCTATGCCGCGGCGCTTGAATTGGTCACAAACAAGGTTGAAGAAGAATATTTGCGAGACCGGTTAAAGCAGGTAACGGAATAACCGAGAATTTAAAAAATCGTGATAGTCGGCAATTCCTCTTAAGGACTTCACAGCGGTATTTGCGCCGACTCGCAAGCCAGCGTGATCAGCGCAACTGCGGTGAATGCAGTCGGTTGCGAAGCATGCGCACACTTGAGGAGAGTACGCATACTTCGCTTCGAAAGAAATGATCTTTCAATTTCGTGCTATTTAAGGTTTCGTTATGTGAGCTCTGCGGTGCGCTGCGCGGCTTCCGTCTCTTCCACAACCTTGCCGTCAAAGAGATGGATAGTGCGCTCAGCATGCTTGGCGAAGCGCGAATCGTGCGTCACCATGCAGATGGTTGCGCCTTCCCGATGCAGGCTTTGCAACAGGTCCATAACCGCTTCACCGTTCCGCGAATCCAGGTTTCCCGTGGGTTCGTCTGCCAGCAGGATGGAAGGTGAACCGCCCAGAGCGCGCGCCACGGCAACACGCTGCTGTTGACCGCCGGAAAGCTGTGAGGGATAGTGGCGCATGCGGTGCGCCATGCCGACTTTCTCCAGCGCTTCCTGCACGCGCTTTTTGCGTTCAGGCGATGACATGGAACGATAGGTCAGCGGCAGCTCAACGTTCTCATAAACTGTGAGATCGCCGATGAGGTTAAAGCTCTGGAAGATGAAACCAATTTCCTGGTTGCGGATGCGGGCACGATCAGAGAAATCAAGCCCCTGCACCGCGCGGCCATTCAGGACATAAGAACCGTCCGTGGGAGAATCCAGCAGTCCAATGATCGAGAGCAGCGTTGACTTGCCGCATCCAGAAGGTCCGGCAATAGACACATATTCACCTTTCTTGATATCCAGGTGGATGCCGGAGAGAGCATGTGTCTCAACTTCATCGGTGTAAAAAATCTTGGTTACATTCTCAAGATTGATCAATGTTTGTCCACTGGCCACTGTTGTACTCTCCTCTTTATTAATACTTATTTCAAATCGATCAAATTACTTTTCCAATCGAATCCGGTCCTGATTATCATAGCGCGACATATCGGAAAGAATCACTTGATCGCCTTCCTTCAATCCACGCACAATCTCAATTGTATTCACGGAACTTCTACCCAATTCCACCTGCACACGCGACGCGGTTGAGCCATCAGGATCAACCCTGAACATGCCGACCGTGCTCTTCTCCTGCCCGAACGCCGGTCTTCCCACATAGAGCACGTTATCCAGCCTCTCCAGTGTAATCGTTCCGTCAACACTCAAATCCGGGCGCGCGCCTTTTGGCGGCGCTTCATCCAGGGTTACATCCACAGTTACCGTGCCGTTCTGGACGGCGGGATCGATGCGGCTGACCTTCCCTTTTACAACCCCGTTGTGCGTATCCACTTCAGCCGGCAAGCCCATAACAATATCTTTAGCCTGCGTCTCGGGGATCTTTAACTCAGCCTTCAAGTGGTCTGGCTGAACAACCTTAGCCAGAATTGTTCCTTGCGACACTCGCTGGCCCACTTGCACAGGAGCATCAAGCGCCGCCAGAACACCGGTGATACCAGCACGAACTTTCAAGGCATCCAGTTGGCGGTGCTTGAGCTGGGACAAAGCGCGTTTCTGATCAATAGTAGCTTGCTGCACGGCAAGCTGCGTTTCCACTGCTTTTGTACTTTCAGAAATGCGGTCATCTTCAATCTTGTGCCGCGTCGCCATCTCCCTTGCCTTGGCCAGAGACGCTTTCAACGCTGAATCGGAAAGCACCCCGATCTTCGCAAGTTCTTTATTCGCATCAGCATCGCGTTGTGCGTTTTCCGCGTCTGCTTCTACCGTGGCCGCTTCGGCTTTCAACGTCATCAGGTCGCTATCGACCTTGGCTTTCGTGTTATGAAATTCCGCTTCTGCCGACTTCAGGTCCAAATCCGCGTTCAGCGCTTCTTGTGTTACCTGCGGATTGGAAAGCTCCATGATGAGCGTGTCCGGTTGTACCGGCATGCCTGGCAGTTTAACAATGCGCTCGACGCGGACATCCGTTTCTGCCGGAATTAGACGTATATCGTCTGGAATTGGCACAAGTGTTCCCAGGCCGCGCACCTGCCGCAGCATTGAGCCGCGCTTGACGGTATCCGGCCAGATCGTGCTGAGCTCCACGCTCTGCGGCGCTGGCTTCATCTTTGAAACGCCCAGAGTAACGCCCAGAATCGCGATTACTGCCACAATGACCATAGCGGTCTGCTTCTGCCGCTTTCTCTTCTTTACCGATTCATCACGTACGATATCCATAGCACTTAAGGTACATGCACAAGTGGGGCCAAATCAATCTCACTGTAAATTATTGATAAATAATGCAAACCCGTAGTTAAAAGCCCTGCTTTCCTGAATGGCTGTCCATTCCTGAAACCTTACTGTTCGAAAACGCACAGTTAAAATTTGCCCGAATTGCCCGGAATGATAACTTCATCTATATAGACCTGAATAAGCCTGAATGGTTATGCCTGAATCTCCATCTCGCCGCCGGTTATTTTCCACCGATACGTATCAGATTACGTTGCCGGAAGGCCATAAGTTCCCGGTTTTGAAATATGGCATGTTCCGCAAGCTGCTGGAAAAAGAGGGTCTGTACCAGATTGAACAAGCTCCCCCAGCAGATCCCGAAACCATTGGCCTTGCCCATGATCCGGCTTACGTAAGTGATTTTATTGGCGGCAGGCTTTCTCCGGCAGCAATGCGAAGAATCGGCCTGCCCTGGTCAGATATCCTGGTGAAGCGCTCTCTGGCTTCTGTTGGCGGAACCATTCAAGCCGCAATGGAAGCCATGGAAAAAGGATGGTGCGGCACGCTGGGCGGCGGCACCCATCATGCTTTATATGCGGAAGGCGCCGGGTTCTGCGTTTTCAATGATATTGCTGTAGCGATCCAATTTCTGCGGAAACAAGGGCTTATCCGTCGCGCTGCCGTGATTGACCTGGACGTGCATCAAGGGGACGGCACTGCGGAAATTTTTCAAGAAGATCCTGAAGTTTTCACGCTTTCTATTCACTGCAACAGCAACTTCCCTTTTCGCAAAAAGCAGAGCCGCCTTGATGTAGCTCTGCCGGATGGAGTGGAAGACGCAGAGTATCTCCGCCATCTGGATGAAGTGTTACCCGCCGTGCTCGCCTTCAAACCGGATATTATCTTTTATCAGTCCGGAGTTGATCCCTTGGCCTCGGACGCTCTTGGCAGGCTTTCTCTTACGCCACAGGGGCTTATTCAGCGAGATCGCAGAGTTTTTGCGGCAGTCAGGAATTATGGCGCTCCGTTTGTGCTCACTTCCGGCGGCGGCTACTCAAAGCCAATTGAACTCAGCGCAGAAGCACATGCCAGCACCTTTAAGACCGCGTGGCAGATGCTTGCCGGTATCTGATGCGCGGCGGCAGTGATATTCTTCTGACTGGCAATGTCTTCTTCCCAAAAATATTCCGCCCATGAACTGCCGTTGCTTGATCTTACGGAAGCCAGCCGCGTCGTGCAGAAAAAGGAAGTGTCGCCGGTGGATTTAACGCAGGCCTGCCTTGATCGCATTGAGAAGCTGAATCCACAGCTCAATGCTTTTATCACCGTCACTGCGGATTCAGCCTTGCAGGAGGCCAAACGCGCGGAAGCGGAGATTATGCGCGGGGAATGGAAAGGGCCGTTGCATGGAATTCCGCTGGCGGTGAAAGATCTGGTGGAAACATCGGGTGTGAAAACCACGGCGGCGAGCGCTGTTCTGAAAGACAATGTTCCAACAGCGGATGCAGAGGTGGTGCGCCGTCTTAAAGCTGCGGGCGCAGTGCTGCTGGGAAAAAATAATCTCCATGAGTTCGCCTATGGAGGCAGTGGCGTTCTTGGACATTGGGGGCCCGCGGGCAATCCATGGAACACGGCGCACATTACGGGAGGATCATCTTCCGGTTCAGCCGCCGCTGTTGCTGCCGGCCTGTGTTATGGCGCAATTGGAACCGATACAGCCGGCTCCATCCGCCTGCCGGCAGCCTTTTGCGGAATTACCGGACACAAGCCGACTTATGGACTGGTGAGCACGCGCGGCGTGATTCCTCTCTCCTGGTCGCTTGACCATGTTGGCCCAATGACCCGCACTGT
>DASRCD010000282.1:0-7281 GCA_035653315.1 Candidatus Angelobacter sp. | reverse complement strand
AGAGCTCTTCATTGGTGGTTTCCAGCTCTTCATTCAGGGACTGCAATTCCTCGTTGGTGGTCTCCAGTTCTTCATTGGTCGATTGCAGCTCTTCGTTGGTGGTTTCCAGCTCCTCATTGGAAGACTGCAATTCCTCATTCGTGGTCTCCAGCTCTTCATTGGTGGATTGCAACTCTTCCGCCGTGGTTTCCAGTTCTTCAATCGTGCTTTGCAGCGTCACGCGCGAAGTCACGTTTTCCATGTAGATCAGCGTTCCCACCTGGCCCTGGCCCGATTCAGAAAAAATAGGCTTGATGGTTACCGTAACTACGGTGCTAGGCGTGGCATTGCAATCAAACCGCACCGTTTTGGGCCGGATAGCGCGGCTTTCATCCAGATGCTGTTTCAACTCCGGACAGCGGTTCCATAGCTCTGTTTCCTGAAGCTTTTGGCCGTTAAGCTTGCCTGAAAATTCCCAGAGCTTCAGGATCTTGTCATTCTCCGTAATGATCGTGTCACCGGAATCCAGCACCAGCAGACCTGGTTCCAAGGTGGCGAGAACCGCATCGTAATAAAGCTTGATTCTTTCAAGTTCCTGATGAGTTTTGTCCTTCAAATCAGGGTCCATATTCCTTTTTCCCAAACTTTCCACCCAATCGGGCAGGCTTGAAGTTGAGCGCCGCTGAAAAATACGCCAGCGCTGATTAATTGGCATGAATTCAAGATTACGCTTTAGCTGTGACTCCGACTTTCCCAGGAACAGCACGCCGCCTTCATTCAGCGCATACTTGAGGCGTCCCATGATGTGGGACTGCGGGGGACCGTCGAAGTAAATAAGTACATTGCGGCACAAAAGTAAGTCAACATGGGAGATGGGGGCGTTGGTCAACAGGTTGCTACGCCCGAAAATTACCATGCGTCTTATGTCCCGGGCCACGCGCAATACCGCTCGTCCCGTGAAATATTTCTTCCTGATCTCCGGCCGCACTCCTCGAACGGCTTCCTGGGAATATTCTCCCCGCCGGGCTATATTCAGGGCGCCTTCATCATGGTCAGTGGCGTAGATTTTGATTTCATAATCTTTTGCCCGCGCGCCCAGCAGCTCAAAGAGAAGAATCGCCACGGAATAAGGTTCCTCTCCCGTAGCACAACCCGCGCACCATACGCGGAAAGGGCTGCCAAGCGGCCGGTTTTTAAACAATAACGGTAAGACTTCTTGCGCCAGCGCTTCCCAAGCCTGCGAATCACGAAAAAAACGCGTGACATTGATGAGCACAGTGTCCAGCAGCTTGATGGTTTCGCCGTTCTCCCGGCGTATATAGTCCATATACTCCTGATAAGACTTGATCCCGAGCTGCTGCATCCTTCTGCGAACACGACGCTCCAGTGTGGTGAGCTTATAGCCCCGCAGATCAAACCCGCGCTCTTCGGCAAGTCCCCGCACCAGGTCATTTAATGTCTGCTCTTCAGCCATTTATTTTGCCGCGGGGAACAGAGCCCAGCCAGCTTCTCTCCTATATCTTCCAAAGGTAAGATGAAATCGATGCAACCGGTAGCTATGGCGGCTTCCGGCATATGCCTGAACTCGGCTGTTTCCGGTTCCTGAGCAATGGTGGTGCCGCCCGCTTCTTTAATGGCGCGAATGCCTGCGGCGCCATCTCTGCCGGTGCCGCTCAATACAATGCCAATTGACCGGGCGCCATACGTGCCGGCCACTGATTCAAATAATAAATCAATCGATGGACGGGAAAAATGCACCAATTGCGTGTGTGCAAGTTGGATCTTGCCCGGCCCCACCAGCAGGTGCTCGTCAGGCGGAGCGGTATAAACAACTCCCGGCAATAGTATTTCCCCGTGTTCAGCCTGTTTCACTTTGAGCCGGGTGGAATGCCCAAGAAGTGACGCGATCCAGCTCTTGTGATCGGGGGCAAGATGCTGTACCACAACAATACTGCTGGGGAAATCCTCAGGCAGGGCTGTAAGCAGATGAGAAAGCGCGTTCAAGCCGCCTGCTGAAGCGCCCAACCCAGCTATATCAAAGTTCCGCAATGAATAAAGAAGAGTCTTAGACTTTTGCTTCCGGGCCATGAGAAGCCTACCCATTAAGCTTTACACATAAACCACTCCGATAGAAAAAAAATGTTTTTACCGCCAATCTTATGATGAAATCCACAGTCCGGAAGTATATGATAGACGAAGTACCCCTCCCATGGCAGTAACTAAGCTCAAGACGGCCAAGACCTCACATCTGTGGGATTCCTGGGTATCAGAAAAAAGCATGGATGTAAAAAAGACGGCGCAAGACTCCAAAACGGCAATCTTGCGATCACAGGCGTTGGTGAAAAAAGCCAAGGAAGTTATGACTGAGATGGTGGTGGCCCGAGAGCGCCGCAAACGGACCTGCCACTAAGCAGAGCCGGAATCCTCAAGAAGCATTCCTGGTTTCCAATTCAAATGGCTCATCTTTGGTATCCATAATGAGTTTGCGCAGGATTTCTGCCTGTTCCATTTTCGTTTGCGCGCGCTCGCGGAAAACGCTCTTCCAACTTGGACTGGTGACCATTGGCAGCAGCTTTCTTGGCCATGCGCTGGGCCAGGGACGCGCCTTCTTCCAGAGCTCTCATGGCGGCCCATAATGCGCTTTCCACCGCTTCCGACTGTTCCACTCCCAGGCTGCCTGCGGTATAAGCGTGCCCCACGCGGCAACGGAACCGTAACAGCGTTTCTCCTTCCATCTCCCACAATACGCCGCCGCATTCCGGGCAGGCAAATTGTGAAGGAGTGCCAGTCCTGTTTTCATCTTCTATTGCATCCATCTCAAGCTCCGCGAATTCTGTTTCTTTCTTCAGGCGGAGAGATTTTCCGGTTCCGTTCTCGGTCACCTCCACCGCAACCAGCTTTTGCAGCAATGGCGCTATGCGGTCAAGCGGCTCCACATAATCCACGTTGACTATCTCCAGGGCGCTTCTCGGCATGCTGGCCGCAACAGCGTCAGCCGGGTCCTGCACAATGGCAATCCCGCCGCGCTGTTTGACCGCAAGCAGTCCCGCAGTGCCATCATCCAGGGACCCTGTAAGCACTACCCCAATGACGCGAGGTCCATACCAGCGTGCCGCGCTTCGAAAAAGCGGATCAATTGCCGGGCGATGCCGGTTCTCTTTTGGGCCACGTGTTACACGCACCCGCCCATCTTCCAAAACCATGTGATTGTCTGGAGGCGCAACATAAATCCTTCCAGAGCGGATTGGCTCACCATCATGAGGATGAACCGCATTTATGCTTCCTGCGCGGCTTAGAATGTTCGGTAATACGCTTGTGCCCTGCGGAGCAAGATGCAGCACAATAAATAACGAGGCAGGAAAATCCTTTGGCAGCCCCGCCACTAACCTTTGCAGGGCTTCAACCCCGCCGACGGAACATCCGACTACAATAATATTACGTTGTGCCAAGGCAGCCCCACTTTCCTATTATGAGTATTGGGATGCCTCTGGGAGGGTAGCCGATGTCAATTATTATTGCTCCAGGCGGCACAAAAGCCCATTCGCTCAATCTTACTCAATACAGGCTGACCGAATGCTTTCCGAAAAGCGCAGCACACGAAATTTATTTTCTATCCGGTGTTTTGCGGACAGGAACAAGGAATTGCTTGAACATGTGGATGCCACTCTGAAAAATTCACAGGTACAGATGAAGCGTTCCCTAAGCATTACCTCCCGGTCGCTTGAAATTATCCGCGCAGTTAAACAAACACTGGAGCATTCAAAGCGAATCCGCATGCACGCTTCATCTTCCAGTGGAACGCTCTTCTCAAGCAGTTTCATCCGGTTCTCTTATAAGCAGTGACACTGCTATAGAAGGCATCATTCTTTGCACAGATGAAGTATGCTTTGCGCTCACAATTGTGGGTCTCACCTAGCAGAAGAAAAAAACGCCATCCGAGGGTGGGATGGCGTTTTTACGGGTTGGCTCTTAGGACAAAGGAAGGTTTTACTTTTTATCCTTTGACTACCTGATTATGCTGTAAGCTAGGTATTGATATCCAGCGCCAAGTAACGCCAGCATGAATTCCGATTGCATCTAAATACATGACGACATAATTGACGCAAATAATGCAAGCATTACGCATGGAAAGATTTAATTATGGCAGTAAGTGAATCAGTGGTGAATGCAGATGTCCTCAACTCATGGAAAGAAGTGGCCACATACATGGGCCGCGGAGTAAGGACCGTCCAACGGTGGGAACAGGAACTGGGGTTACCGGTGAGAAGGCCCCGGGGCAAATCACGCAGCGCGGTGATCGCGCTAAAAAACGAGCTTGACCGCTGGCTGAAAGAAACTCCACAAGAACAGGGACTGGAACCAGCAGCAGACAAGATTGTAATTGACCAGAAGATTTCAATTATCGAGGAAAGGCTTGCGCTGATCAGAAAACCGATTCTGACTCTTCATCCTTCCAACGCCACCAGAACTTCAGACAGGACGCACAAATTGCTGGAGCGCTCGCACAATCTCTGCAAGCAATCTGTTCTTTTATGTGAACAGGTACATCGCACCGCGACGCGTACAGCACAGCTTGTTGGCCGGCAGACTGCAATTGTCACACGGACTACTGACGAGCAGGTGAAGGATCCTTTGACTCCATCGGTTGCGCTGGCAAGCTAGAACTTACGCCCAAACTCAAATACTTATCGCATCCATTAAGAACTCTTCTTCATCCCTTGGCGCTTTCTTCCACTTTTCTGGCGCATCAAGGCGCATTCAGCTGCTCTAAATTCCTGATACTTTCAACCTTACCTTGAGTTGTCCACCACCTGCCCTGGAGATTGCACGTGGTGTACAACTCACTACCATCACCATGGCAAACATGATCCTCTCTGTTGGGTTTGACCGCCAATTGATGACTGTACGAACCATGGTGCTGCGGCACGAGGAGTTTGACGTGAAGGAAGCATATACAGTCAACGAGGCAATCGAGTGTCTGCATCAGATAAAGGGGGTTGATTTTATATTGCTTTGCCATTCCATTCCCGGGCATGAGCAAAAGCAAATCATCGCAGCCTCGCACGATTGGAACCCATTGTTGCCAGTGCTCTGCGTTGAGCCTGACGCGTATGCATATCCTTCCATGCACGAAGGATGTTATTCCGTGGAGAACGTTGCTCCCATGTTTCTTAGGGACATTCGCAAGATATTGCAAAAGACCAGATCAAGGAGATCGGCATGAGCCCGGAAAAGCAGGAAAGGTTCTGGCATTACTCCAGCCGCAAAAACTCCAAGGTCATTGAATCGTATTGCCTGGTCTGCTACACGTTTGTGGGCGCCAGCCCGCATCCGCTCAATCTCACCATGGTCGAACTGCTGCACCGGCTTCGCTGCCCCGCGTCATCTCCCACTTCTACATTGCATCGGGAATAAAACAGCACGCTTAATTGGCTGGATCGTCATTGACTTCAGCCCTCTTTCTGCATGATGAGCAGTGCGGCGCAATTGCACAGGAGCAAGACAAGCGTGGGTTCAGGCAACTCGAATCCATGCTTAAGCAGTCAATACTATTACTCAGTACCTCACAGTGGCGCATAAAACTAGCTCCGCAACAGCCCGAAGAAAGACAGCTACAAGAAAAAAGTCCGGGCCAACTACCCAGATTGACTGGCCACGCCTGCGGCGCGAAGCGGCGCGTTTTGGCATAAAACATTTTCGTCCGGGCCAGCAGGAGATCATGGAAGCGGTCCTCTCCGGGCGTGATGTGCTCGGCATTATGCCGACCGGAAGCGGCAAATCTATTACTTATCAGCTGCCCTCGCTGGTCTTGCCCAATCCGGTGATTGTGGTTTCACCGCTGATTGCGCTCATGAAAGACCAGAAAGACAAAGCAGAAGAAGCTGACATTACCGCGGCCCGGCTTGACTCAACGCTCACGCGCGTGGAAGAGCGGGAAACCATGGAAAACATTGAACAGGGCGATCATCCGCTCATCTATACCACGCCGGAACGGCTGGAGGACAGCGATAACCGCGAACAGTTGGGCACAGCGGGAGTTTCACTTTTTGTGGTGGATGAAGCGCATTGCATTTCACAATGGGGCCATGACTTTCGTCCGGCTTACCTGGGATTGCGCGATGCGGCGAATGCATTTGGGCGTCCGCCGATACTGGCGCTTACAGCCACGGCAACGCCGGAGGTGAGCGACGATATTATCCGGCAGCTGGGATTGAAAGATCCTGTGATTGTGAATACCGGCATTGAACGCAGCAACCTGATATTTGAAGTTCTACGGACGGTTAACAGTGATGCCAAACATGAACGGCTGCTCCAGATTATTCGCGAAACGGAAGGCACCGGCATTATTTATTCAGCCACCGTGCGCGCCGCCAATGAACTTTACCAGTGGCTGCGCGATGAAGGCATCCAGGTGGGCCGGTATCATGCCAGGCTGACAAAAAAAGACCGCACGCAGTTCCAGGAACAGTTCATGAATGACGAATTCAAGGTGATGGTGGCCACACGCGCTTTTGGATTGGGCATTGACAAGGCCGACATCCGATTTGTAATTCATTACAACTTTCCTGACTCATTGGAAACTTATTATCAGGAAGCAGGACGCGCAGGACGCGATGGCAAGCCGGCCCGATGCATCCTGCTCTATCGCCTGGAAGACCGCCGCATTCAGGGATATTTTCTGGGCGGCAAATATCCACGCCGCGAACACTCGCTGCGCATCTATGAAGCGCTGAACGCCTTTGCTAATCAGCAAGGCCGCGAAAAAACCAGAATGGCTGACCTTGTAACCGCCACTGGCCTGCCTGAACGCCGCGTGAAAGTTGTTGTTGCGCAACTGGAAAGCGCGGGAATCATCAAGCGGCATTCCCGGCGCGGTCTGCAGAAGTTGCGCGACTTCCACAACCAGCAGGAACTTGATGCCTTTTTGACCGAGTACGAAAAACGCCATAGCAGTGACCGTGAGCGGCTCCAGGAGATCATGCGCTACGCAGAAACCACCAGCTGCCGTGTTGTGTTCCTGCGCAAGTATTTTGCGGAAGATCCTTCACAGGATTGTGGGCGCTGCGACAATTGCCGTGCCAGGGCTGAAGGACGGCTGCAACCAGAATCGAAGCCGGCGAAACCATCAAGGGAGCCCGCGACGGTATCTTCATTAGCTGCGTTATCAATAGACGAAACTTCTCCCAAACCTGAGTTCCTGCGGGCCATTGAGGAAGAAGCCAAAGAGCAGCCGCTGTTTTCCATTGGCGATCAGGTAAAACACAAACGATTCGGCATGGGAGCAGTGGTGGAAATGTCCGG
>DASRCD010000281.1:0-7635 GCA_035653315.1 Candidatus Angelobacter sp. | reverse complement strand
TGGCCAATATCCTGCGCCGCCATGGCGCTGAGGACGAAGTGGAAGACAATTTCAATCGGGCATAAACTGGCTTTTAAAATCCAGCTTGTAGGAAAAAAGTTTAAGCCCATCCGAAAAGAGTTCCGCTTTTACAGCGGTAGGTTCAATTTGACTTAAGCTCTTCGGGAGTTGACGCTTCTTAATTGCCTGAAACAATTCTTTGCCGGGCAGCCTATCACCCAGCGTCATTTGAATTTGATTGTTATCCAAAATGCCCATTATCACGAGCTTAAAAGGGTGAGTGATGAAATCCATATTTGTGGTTCCATACGGACACTCCCGAAATTGATTAATTTAGCAACTTCTTGCAACTGAGCTGAACCCAGGCACGTCCAATGAATCATGGCATTAACACGCGCATATGAGGAACATGAAGTCACTCCGGAGATCCGCCGCATGTACTCGAGTATCCGTACAAGCTTTGATCTCCCATTTGTTCCTACATTCTTCAAACTCGCGGCCGGGATTCCACAGTATCTAAAACTCATGTGGAAAGACCTGGAGCCTGTGGTCTGCTCGCGCGAATTTGAAACCGCCTCCCGTGCTTTCCAGGAGATTGCGCACTCTACTGCCGTGAGCGGCGGATGGGCATTTTCCGACCAGCCTGGCGTCCTTGCCGCCGATAAGTTCTCCAATGCCGATATCCGTGTAATAGGCGGGATCATCGGGCTTTATGCCCGCGCACTGGCGCAAGTAAGCTTGTTTGCGCGGCTCATGCAGCGCGGATATTCCGGCGGGCAAAGAGGAAGAGTTTCACGCTTAAAGCAGGTTTCCGCGCTTTCCCAGATGGTACGAATTCATATTCCCAATGAGCGTGAGGCCGGATTGCGCGTATGGCTTATCTATTCAGACATCAAGAAAACCACGGGCGCAAAAAGCGTGTTGGGGCTTTACCGCGCACTCTCGCCCTTTCCCAGTTATCTGGCATCCGCGTGGCTCGACAGCAAAAAATTACTGGCTGAACCCTCTTTTAATGCCGCGCATGAAGAACTGAATCGCCGTGCCCGCGCGCTTCTTGCCGGCTTGCCCGTGAGAGACCATCGCGCGCTGCTGAAAGAAGTTGATGCCGCGGAGTGGCATGAGATTGAAGAAACCGTGGATGGATATGCCCGAATCCTGCCGCAGTTCACGCTGTTGACTGCCGTGTGGCAACGATCATTTCCCAGCGCTTCACGCCTGATTGGGGCAGCGTAAACCAGTAGTTAGCACTTAGCAATTAGTTCAGCTAAAGCTGGTACATGCAGATTTCTATACTTTCAGCAAAATTTCAGCTTTGGTTTAGGTAGGCCAATTGCTAATTGCTCCCTTGCCAGTTGCTTACCCAGGCGGCCAGCTCATCTTTCGTCCGCCCAGCAAATGCAGATGGAGATGGAAAACTGTCTGGCCGGCATCGGGGCCGACATTGTAAACCGTGCGGAAGCCATGTTCCAGGTTGCGTTCGCGGGCAATTTTCGCCGCTACAATCTGGCAATAGCCAATCAGCTCCGCATCCGCTTCAGTGGCCACGTCAATGCCTGGAATATGTTTCTTTGGGATGATCAGCACATGCGTGGGCGCTTGCGGATTAATGTCCTCAAAAGCAAACGTTTTCTCGTCTTCGTAAACTTTTTTGGCTGGAATCCGGGCGGCAATAATCTTGCAAAAAAGGCAGTCAGTCATAACAGTGGAATGTTATCAAATGTGCGCATGCTGGAATTCTTTCAAGGCTCAATAGTTAACGTATTGCATGTTGCCTGATAAGCATGAAGAGGGTAGAGATCTCTCGCTTTGCTCAAGATTGTAAAAATTTATCAATCCAGCCTGACCAGATACACGCCGGCTTCGGTGTGCGTATCGCGCATCACTTCCTGGGCGCGTTTTTTATCATCTTCTGGCACGCGAACGCGTATCCAATCTCCACCCACGGGACTGCTGAACTGGAGCACCTTGGCGGTCTGGTAACGGCGCGCCAGTTTTTCCTTCAGCTTTGCGGCCTCGTGCGAATCAGCAAATGCGCCAATCTGCACGCACCACCTGCCGCCTTCCTTAATGGATGATGGTGTTTCCAGCACCTCAATGCGCACCAGCGCCGTCCCGTGCTGGTAAACGCTGAGTTTTCTGGCGGCGGCACGGGAAAGATCGATAACCCGGTCGCCAACAAAAGGTCCCCTGTCCGTAATGCGCAGCAGGACTGAGTCGCCTGTTTTCAGGTCAGTCACCCGGGCAATCGTATTGAGGGGCAGTGTGCGATGCGCCGCAGTCATCGCATTCATGTCATAAGGCTGACCATTTGCTGCATTGCGTTTCTGGAAGCCCGGCCCATACCAGCTTGCATAACCCACTTCCGTGTACAGGACCTTGGCGTTTTTAGGAACAACGATTTTTGAGTTTGGATTGATAGTGATTCGAGCGGATGGGGTGGGCGTGGGAACAGGAGTTGGCGTAGGTGTAGGCACACGCGCCGGCGTGGATGCAGGAACAGAAGGCGGCGGCGCAGGCATGGCCGGTGGCACGTTACGATGTGGCGCGCATCCGGCCAGAGTGATCAACAGGCAGAGTACCGCTAGTGCGAGTGGTTTTTTTCCATGTACTCGGCCAATTTGCTGAGCTGTTCCGCAGCCGTGCGCAAGGCCTTGGTGGAATGTGTCCGGATGGCCGGAACCACCTCGTTGTTCAGGTAGCTGATGACTTTCTCTTTTTCGCGTTCGAACTTTTGCGCTGCTTCGCTGAACTCGGTATCCAGCTTGCGCCCAAAGTTCTCGAATGGAGCTTTGGCCTTGGGATCGTTTTGTGAATTCATGCTTCTCTTTTACCATCGCGGCTGTACGGCGGCCAACAAGGATTTTAGCGATCGGAGCACGGCCTTCCCGGCCATAAAATAAATTATCCGGAAACGCCCATATCTCTCAGTATCTTAGATGATACCTTCTTGCGCAGCACACACGGATTTTCGGCCATTGTACTGAGAGTACCTTTTTGCTGGCTAAAGAGTGGAAGACAGTGGGAATTTTGAGTTTGAAGCTGCTATTGGAGTTATCAGGAGAAGAGTTCAGGAACAGAAGCGTGCGCCAAAAAGCACGCGGGTTTCCGGCCAATTGCTCAGAATTCGCCGGACCACACGCACCATGCGCGTATTGGACATGGATGGTGGCGTGTCTGCATTGTGAAAAGTGATCACAAGGCGAGAATTAAGTTCCAGCAGCTCATTGGAGGAAAACAACAAACCAGAGGTGCTCATGTTGATCGCCTCACCGGCCAGCCAACTGTCTTGCCCTTCCATGCGATACCGCAGTGGGACGCGAAGTTCGTGTCGTTCAGCGCGGCTACTGATTGTCTTCTGGCGAGGCTCTTCCACCGCGCTGGGATCTATCTTGTCCATATCTGCTCCGCCCGAAATTTCACTCCGAAGGGATACCCAAACGAAATGCTGACCTGGCACAAACTGAGGAATTTATACCTGAGGTGAGAAAGATTTTCCCGCCGTATTGCATGCGCTGTCAAGCATAGACTGCTTAAGTTAGCCGTTTAATTTTTTCTAATAAGTGAAACGTTTACACTGCTTCAGTCACCCATGGCTAAATGCATAGCTTTGAGTGCAATGCGTGATCTGTGTAGCTCAAATGAGTAACTGAAACTAAAAGGATACTTCCCCTCCAGTGCTTCCTAACTACCCCAATTTGAGCTGAAGAGTGTTCCTTTATGACACTGCAAAAGCATGCACACACTCTGTTCTGGAGCCTACGTATCGTATGGTACTTGGCCCCACAGGCACTAAAACGTAAAGCAAGTAGCTAAGATCTATTCTGAAAGATTCCTAATACTCACGATTATCAATCACTTAACAGTTGATGTGTGTTTTACCTCCAGTTGAGCCCATGTGCATTGCCGGTCGATGCGGCCCCGATGCAAAGTTGCCTTCGGAAACCAACAAATCTGGAGGTCATCGGCAAATGCAGACGCAATCATCCATACTTCAAGCCCCAACGGTACGCAAACATGAAAAAAGCAGCTTTCAGGAAGCCACACGCATACAGCGGAGCTTTCTTGCCAATGTGGAAAAGAAGACACTTATCTGGCTGGCTGCTCGAACTCCAGCCTGGATCAACTCTGACCATTTAACTGCGCTTGGATTAGTTGCCATGGCAGGCGCCGGAGCCAGTTATTGGTGGGCACATGCCAATGCTTGTGGGTTGCTGCTGGTTGTACTCTGCCTGGCGCTGAATTGGTTGGGCGACTCCCTGGATGGCACTCTGGCCCGCTTTCGTGACCATTCACGTCCACGCTATGGCTTTTATGTAGACCACATTGTGGATGCCTTTAGCGCCCTGTTTCTTCTTGGCGGGCTGGCACTTTCCGGCTACATGTCGCCTGTGGTGGGGCTGGGGCTGCTCATCGCCTACCTGATGCTTTCCGTTGAGGTTTATCTGGCCACGTATACGGTAGGAGATTTCAAAATCTCTTATTTCAAAATGGGGCCAACGGAGCTGCGGCTGCTGCTTTGTCTCGGCAATTTAGTTTTGTTTTTCTGGAAATCAACCGTAATCCTGATAGGCCGTGCATACAAGCTTTTTGATGTGGCTGGAACCATTGGAATCTCCGGAATGCTGCTGGTCATGGTGATCTCGGCCATTCACAACATTATGCGCCTCTACCGGCAGGAGCCAATTCCAATTGGCAGGCCCTTCCCCGCTGTAAAATCCGCTCTGTTTAGGAAAAGAAGGAGTTCGGAATGCGAGGAAGTGGTTTAAAGCTGGGCTTTATAGGACAGCCCAGTTCAGCATTGCAGGTTCTCCATTTCCGCTCCTGCTTTTCCTGTGAAATAATCAACTGTTTTGTCCGAATTCGTCATCCAAGTAGCGCAGCCAGGAGAACAATGGACTTCCAACTTACAGACGAGCAGTTGCAGCTGAAAAAATCTATTCGCGAATTTGCCGAGCGGGAAATACATCCGCATGTGATGAAGTGGGATGAAGCCAATCATTTTCCGCTTGAGACCATTAAAGAACTGGGGCGCATGGGCGTTCTTGGCATTATTTTTCCGGCTGATTATGGTGGCGCAGGACTGGGCTATGTGGAGTATGTGATTGCCGTGGAAGAGCTTTCCCGCGTGGATGGATCAGTGGGGATTACCGTGGCGGCACATAATTCACTCTGCTCAAACCATATCTTTCTGGCCGGCAATGAAGAGCAGCGCAAGAAATACATGCCGAAGCTTACCACCGGAGAGTGGCTGGGCGCATGGGGATTAACCGAGCCAGGCTCAGGTTCCGATGCTGGTGGAGCGCGCATGAGTGCCGTGCGCAAGGGCAAAAATGGCGGATGGGTCCTTAACGGCACCAAAACATTCATTACCAATGGACACCATGCCGATGTGGCGGTTGTGATTGCCGTGACGGACAAGACGGCAAACACGCATGGGCTTTCCGCTTTTATCGTGGAAAAAGGAACAAAGGGATTCCGCCCTGGCAAGAAGGAAAACAAGCTTGGCCTGCGCGCCAGTGATACATCTGAGCTGATCTTTGAAGATTGCCACGTCCCGGAAGAAGCGCTCGTAGGCGGAGAAGGCCAGGGCTTTATAGACGCGATGCGCGTACTGGATGGAGGGCGAATCTCAATCGCCGCGCTGGGACTGGGCATGGCTCAGGGTGCTTATGAGGCTGCGCTCAAATATTCCAAACAGCGGCGGCAATTCGGCAAAGCCATCAGTGAATTTCAGGCCATACAATGGAAGCTGGCGGACATGGCTACGGAAATCGACGCTGCCCGCCTGTTGACGATGCGCGCCGCTGCCATGAAGGATGCAGGCATGAAGACGACGCAGGAATCGTCCATGGCCAAGCTTTATTCCGGAGAAGTTGCGGTCAAGTGCGCCAATGAATGCGTGCAGATTCATGGCGGCTATGGGTTTATCAAGGATTATCCGGCGGAAAAGTTCTATCGCGACGTAAAGCTCTGCACCATTGGAGAAGGCACTAGTGAAATTCAGCGGCTGGTGATTGCAAGACAGTTGCTGAAAGATTAATTCGCCGCAAGTAAAGAAAATGACCAATACACTCCAATCCTGGGTTGACCGCATACGTGCCGGTGAAGCACGCGCGCTGGCCCGCGCCATCAGCACCATTGAAGACAACCGGCCTGAATCGCGTGAGCTGCTGAAAGCGCTTTTTAATTTCACGGGGCGCGCCCAGGTGATCGGCCTTACAGGTGCGCCGGGGGCAGGGAAGAGTACGCTAGTGGACCAGCTTGCGCGGGAATATCGCACGCGGGAGCGGACAGTAGGAATTATCGCCGTAGATCCGACCAGCCCTTACACAGGTGGCGCCATTCTGGGCGACCGTATCCGCATGCAAGCGCATCATGCCGATCCCGGCATCTTTATCCGCAGCATGGCCACTCGCGGCAACCTGGGCGGGCTGGCGCGTTCAACCACGGATGCGGCAACCGTGCTGGATGCCGCCGGAAAAGACATGGTCCTGATTGAAACCGTGGGCGTGGGTCAGGATGAAATCGACATTGTGCGGCTTGCCGATGTGACTGTGGTGATTTTGGTTCCCGGCATGGGCGACGATGTGCAAACCATAAAAGCCGGCATCATGGAAATTGCCGATATTTTTGTGATCAACAAGAGTGACCGCGAAGGCGCGGACCGCGTGGAACGCGAAATCCGCTCCATGCAATCGCTCTCTATACGCGCGGACAAATGGACTCCGCCGATTGTGAAGACCGTTGCCAGTGAGGGCAAGGGCATTAGTGAACTGGCGGCAACCATTGAAAATTATGGGCAATATCTACAGCAGAAAGATTTGTTGCTGAAAAAGAAAATCAGCAACTGGCGAGAGCGTTTGATTGAGATGCTGCGGGATTCATTGCTGGAACGCTTGTTAAGCGAACGGCTGCCGGAAGAAGAAGTTGGGCGGCTTGCCGCCGATATCGCCGAGCATAAGCATGACCCGTATTCCATGGTGGAAGAGATTGTGGAAGGTTTTACGGAAAAAACCCATCACGGAGATACAGAGGCACGGAGAAAAGAAAAAGAGAGGGTTGGATAGAGCAAAGAATTTACCGCGGAGGCGCAGAGACGCGGAGAACAGATATCTAACATCAAGAATCAAAGCTAAAAGCCAAAGCCATTTTAGGGGTATCTTATGCACACTATTGACCATCTCGGAATCGCCGTGAAATCGCTGGCACAGGCGCGCAAATTTTATGAGCAGCTTGGGATTGAAGTCGCCAGCGAGGAAGAAGTACCGCATGAGAAGGTTAAGGTGGCGATGATTCCGCTGGGGCAGAGCCGCATTGAATTGCTGGAGGCAACGAGCCCTGATTCGGTGATTGCCAAATTTGTGGAGAAGCGCGGCGAAGGTCTGCACCATGTTGCGATTCACGTTCCTGATCTTACGCATGCGGTTGAAACGCTCAAAGCGACAGGAACACGCTTTGTCTCAGAAGAAATCAAGATCGGCGCCGGTGGGCACCTCTATGTGTTCGTCCATCCTTCCAGCACTGGCGGCGTGCTGCTGGAACTGGTGCAGGATGTGCCGGAAGGAGTCTGAAGAGATTGCCAGAAATGCCAATAATGCAAAGTAGCAATTAAGAAAGCCATCTATTCAGGAAAGT
>DASRCD010000280.1:0-5507 GCA_035653315.1 Candidatus Angelobacter sp. | reverse complement strand
AACCAGCAGCCCTGGTGGAACTTGCAGAACAGGTGGCCAGGCAGAACCCGCAAGCTATTGCCATCTCACTGTTGTTTGCATTCGCAAATCCTGCCAATGAACGCGCCGTGGCTGAGGCGCTGAAAAAACTGGAAGTCCCGCTTTCGATTTCGCACCAGATTCTTCCTGAATTTCGCGAATATGAGCGCGCCAGCACCGTGCTGGTGAATGCCTATCTTCAGCCGGTGATGCAGACTTATCTCCAAAGCTTGCAACAGCGCGCCAGCGCAGGTAATGCGGCACGGATCTTTGTTATGCAATCCAGTGGCGGAATTACCGCTTTGTCCACTGCGGCAGAGCAGCCGGTGCGTACCGTGCTTTCAGGGCCTGCCGGAGGAATTGTGGGTGCGGCAGCCGTTTCACAACGCAGCGGATTTGAACGCATCATCACATTTGATATGGGTGGGACTTCCACCGATGTCGCTCTGGTCGAGGGCCGGCCCTCCACCACAAATGAAGCCGAGGTTGCCGGACTGCCTGTGCGCGTTCCGGTGCTCGATATTCATACTGTGGGTGCAGGCGGAGGCTCCATTGCCCGCTTTGACGCGGGAGGCGCGCTTCGCGTGGGGCCGGAATCCGCAGGAGCTGATCCTGGGCCAATCTGCTATGGCAAAGGTGAACGCCCCACCGTGACAGATGCCAACCTGCTGCTGGGGCGCTTGCCCGCAAACCAGTTTCTTGGCGGCGAGTTTCAACTTGATCTTCCGCGCACGCAGAAGCTGGTTACACAGTGGCTTAAACAGAATGGAAGCAAGCTTTCATTGGAAGAGTTTGCCGCCGGAATGTTGCGCGTGGTAAACGCCAACATGGAAAAAGCTATTCGCGTGGTTTCAATTGAACGGGGGCATGATCCACGCCAGTTTGCTTTAGTTGCATTCGGCGGCGCCGGGGCCATGCATGCCTGTGATTTGGCCCAGTCGCTTCGAATTCCGCATGTGATTGTTCCGGCCTATCCTGGTGCGCTTTCCGCTTTGGGCATTCTAATTAGTGATGTGGTGAAAGACCATTCCCGTACCATATTGCTTCGCGTCCCTCCTGATACAGATAAGGGCAGCAAAAATTCAATGCTGGAAAAAAAGTTGGAACCAATTTTTGCCGAGTTGCAGAGCAATATTGCTGCTGAGCTGCAAAAAGAAGACTGGCAGGGAAGAGCGGTTTTTGAAGCGGCTTGTGATGTCCGTTATCGCGGCCAGGGATACGAACTCAATCTGCCTTATGGGAACGATGTTGTGAAGCGCTTTCATGCCGAGCATAAGCGCCGCTATGGCTATAGCAGTCCGGACCGTGATGTGGAAATTGTTACGGTGCGGATGCGGGGTCGAGTGGCATCACCGGAAAAATTATCGCGCATGAAAATACAAGCCGATATAGGCAAACTCAAGCCGGAAAGCGCTCCGGTTTACTTCCATGGAAAGCATCAAAAAACTCAGGTCCTGCCACGCAATTTTATAAAGGTCGGTAAAAGCTATCGTGGCCCGGCGATTATTACGGAATACAGCGCCACCACCGTTGTGCCGCCAGAATTCAAATTTCAAGTGGATCAGTTTGGCAGCCTGATTCTTTCCACAATTTAAAGAATATCTACAAAAACAAAAGCGCCGCTTGGCGAATAAGCGGCGCTTTACTTTTCCTTTGTTTAGCAGATGTTTAGCAGATCAGGTTATGCAACGTCCTTTTTCCGTTCTTCGCGATCAATTTCTTCATTCTCGGCTCTATTGCCATTAACGTCATCCACTGTATCGCGGACGGCATCTTTTACTTTGCCAATGGCATTGCGGGTTTTGCCTTCGGCTTGTTTAGCCAAGCCTTTGGCCTGGGCTTCATCGTCGCCGGTCCATTCGCCGACCTGGCGTTGTACACGTCCTGCCACGTCTTGTGCTTTTCCTTTGATCCGTTCCTTGTCCATGGTCCCTCCCGTCGTATTTGGTAAATCACTGTTCTTCACCGTTTGATATGTCGCGGAAGCGACTCTGTCAGCCGAGAAGAAGTTTATCGATTGTCTGCCGCAGTATTAAACCGCCGCGCGTCTGCCTGTAATCAGTTGGAATACCAGGGCGATCACTGCCAGAACAAGCAGTATGTGAATAAATCCGCCCATGGTGTAGCTACTTACTACGCCCAACAGCCACAGCACTAAAAGAATTACAAACAATGTCCAAAGCATGTCACCCTCACACAGTTACAAACTTGTTATTAGCTTGGAAGCCGCACGTCTATAGACGGTTGCAAAAAATCGAGAGCTGCTGCTTTTATGAATACTTAGAATCAGGCGTAGTAACACAATAGCTGGCAACCCGGCGGCGATAAGCGATATTGTTATGAAGATGAAAATTGCCATTCAGGGAGAGCGCGGAGCATTCAGCCATCAGGCCGCTCTCCGATTACTGCCGCGTGCCGATGTTCTGGCTTGTTCCACATCCATGGACGTGTTTGACGCGCTCGATTCCCGCCAGGCCGCTGCCGCGGTGATCCCCGTGGAAAATACTCTTGCCGGGCCGGTGGCGGTGCATCTTGATCTCTTGCTGGAGCGCGATGTTTTTATTCATGCGGAAACACAGTTGCGCATTGAGCACAATCTGATTGTTGCGCCGGGAACCAACCTGAAAGAGGTGCGCCAGGTGCTATCGCATCCCGTGGCGCTGGATCAATGCCGGAATTTTTTCCGGAAGCACAAAAGCATTTCTCCAGTGCCGTTTTATGACACTGCCGGAAGCGTGAAACACGTAGTTGCAGAAAAGCGTCACGATGCTGCCGCCATCGCCAGCAAGCAGGCGGCAAAAGAATATCGCGGTAAGATCGTCATGTCAGGACTGGAAGATGACAAGGAGAACTTTACCCGTTTCTTCCTGATTACGAAAAAGAAGAAAGTCCATCCTCGCGCGGACAAAACGTCGCTCGTTTTTTCGCTAAAGAATGTGTCTGGGGCCCTGTTTAAAGCTTTAAGCGTTTTTGCCCTTCGGGACCTCGATCTCAGCAAGATTGAGTCACGGCCGGTTCGGGGGAAGCCCTGGCAATATCTTTTCTATATAGACATCCTGCGGGGAGACGATCCCGCCATGCGGCTAGCCCTGAACCACCTGGAAGAGATTGCTGGCTTTGTAAAGGTGCTGGGGGTATATCCCCGGGCAAAATAATCCTTCAAGGATCTGTAACGTGTGAACAAGCGGGTTCGTATCAAAAAGCGTGACTCAGGCCACAGACATGGTTGTTCCAGGAACGTTAGTGTCAGAGCTGGATTGAGCGAAGTTGTAGAAAAGAATGATACAATCCCGCCTTCTGGCCTGCTGCATCTTTCGGGTTGAATGGGTCATCAAATGTGAGCGTACTTATATCAAGGATAAAATAATGGCGTCAGAAGTAAATACAAGTAATGTCGAATCCATTGGAGCGGCGCCTGAGTCAAAACCGGTTATTCAAGACCAGCAAAAAGGCGTGCCGGTACTGCCGGTCAGGGATACTGTGCTATTTCCTCATGCGGTTCTGCCCCTCACTGTGGGACGGGAAAGCTCCATTCAACTCATTAATTCGCTCGGTGAAGAGAAGACCATTCTGGTTGTGGCCCAGCGCGAAGCCCGCGTGGATGCTCCGCAGCCGACCGATTTATATAACATTGGGACCCTGGCGACGGTCCACAAAGTGGTCAAAATGCCGAACCAGAGCCTTTTTGTTTTCACTGAGGGCCTGAGCCGCGGCAAACTACAGGAGTTTACGCAACTCACGCCCTTTTTACGTGCGGACGTTGAGCCCATTCCAGATCCAGAGCCGGAAACGTCTCCTGAAATTGAAGCGCTCCAGCGCAATGTGCTTACATTGTTTCAGCAGATCGTAGCTGGTTCGCCAACCTTGTCTGACGAATTGCAGACAGTGGCGATCAACATTGAAGAGCCGGGACGGCTGGTTGATTTTGTGGGATCATCTCTGCCTTTTCTTTCCACCAAAGACAAGCAGGAAATCCTGGAAACTTCCGACATAAGCAAGCGCCTGCAGGCCATCAACCAGCATCTGGCAAAAGAGCTGGAAGTCCAGCAACTGCGTAATAAGATCCAAAGCGAAGTGCAGGACCAGGTCCAGCAATCGCAGCGTGAATACTATTTACGCGAGCAGATGAAGGCCATTCAGAAAGAACTGGGCGAGCAGGATGAAACCCAACGCGACGTGGATGAGCTGCGGCAAAAGATTGAAGCAGCCGGCATGCCGGACGATGTAAAGAAGGAAGCCACGAAAGAACTCAATCGCCTGGCGCGCATGTCGCCCATGGCGGCGGATTATTCCGTGACCCGCAATTACATTGAATGGCTGGCGGTGTTACCGTGGGCCAAATCAAGCGGCATTGTGGTAGACATTCCGAAAGCTACGGAAGTACTGGACGCCGATCACTACGATCTGAAGAAAGTAAAAGACCGTATCCTGGACTATCTTTCCGTTCGCAGGCTTAAACCGAACATGAAAGGCCCGATTCTTTGCTTTGTAGGACCTCCGGGTGTGGGCAAGACCTCGCTCGGTCGCAGCATTGCCCGGGCGCTGGAACGCAAATTTGTGCGTCTCTCATTGGGGGGCGTGCATGATGAAGCTGAAATTCGCGGCCATCGCCGGACTTATATCGGAGCTTTGCCGGGACAGATCATTCAAGGTTTGCGCCGCGCAGAAACCAACGATCCGGTCTTCGTGCTGGATGAAGTCGATAAGCTGGGGCGCGATTTTCGGGGCGATCCATCCTCGGCGCTGCTGGAAACGCTTGATCCGGAGCAGAACTCCACGTTCCGTGACAACTATTTGGATGTGCCCTTTGATTTGTCAAAGGTATTGTTCATCTGCACGGCAAACATGCTGGATACAATTCCAGAGCCGCTGCGCGATCGTATGGAGATTATCGAGCTTCAGGGCTATACCGAGGACGATAAGACCCACATCGCAGAGCGCTATCTGGTTCCCAAGCAGATTGAAGAAAACGGTCTGAAGAAAGAGCAGATTGAAATTCCGGAAGAATCAGTCCGCTTCATCAGCCGGCATTACACACGTGAAGCTGGCGTGCGTAATCTTGAACGCAATATCGGTACGATCTGCCGCAAGCAGGCGCGCCGGATTGCGGAGGGCAAAGATGAAAAGCTGGTGGTAACTCCACAGGTGGTTCAGGAATTTCTGGGCGGAATTAAGATTCGCATCGATACGGAAATTGCCGAGCGCACCAAACGTCCCGGCGTAGCCGTGGGCTTGGCCTGGACACCGGCAGGTGGCGATATTCTCTTTATTGAAGCCAACAAAATGAAAGGCAAAGGCGGCTTCACCATGACCGGACAGATCGGCCAGGTGATGCAGGAATCCATGCAGGCGGCCTTGACCTGGGTACGTTCCAATGCTGACAAGCTGGGTATCGCGGAAGAATTTTTCAAAGACAACGATATCCATATTCACGTTCCCGCAGGCGCCATTCCCAAAGATGGTCCTTCAGCGGGTGTGACCATGGCAAC
>DASRCD010000279.1:0-12410 GCA_035653315.1 Candidatus Angelobacter sp. | reverse complement strand
GGCTTGCCATAGTAAGGAGCATTCTTGCCATAACGTGGATCTTTTGTGATATCGCCGCTGCGGACGGTCCCCTGGCCGCGAAATGTTGGCTCAAATACGGCAGTGTTGCGGGGCATGGGGAATTTGGAAAAATGTTCGCGAGGCACGCCGGAGATGGTGTAAAGCGTGTATGACTCGCCTTTTTCATTGATCAGGTTATAGAAAAAAGCGCCAAACTCAGCGCCGGAAAGCTGCGTGGCTGCGTCAGTCACTTCCTGAACAATCTTTTCCAGGTTAAGGTTGGCAGCCAGCGAACTGGTGGACTTAACAATAGCGTTAAGCACTTCGGTTTCCCGTTGCAGCTTCTGCTGTGCAATGACCTGGTCCGTGATGTTCTCACGAAAAATAATGATCCCGCCCACCACGCCTTCGCTCTCCCACCACGGCTGGATTTCCCAACGAAGGTACTCTTTTTTTCCATCAGGGTGCAGAAAAACGTCTTGATCGCGGTAAAGTGACTCGCCGGCAAGACATCTGCTGTGGATCTGCTTCCACTCGTCTGAAACATCGGGCATGACTTCATAGTGAAACTTGCCAACGATGTCTGATGTAAGTCCGTAATTCAGCTTCCAGCGGTCTGAAACTGCCAGATAGCGCAGTTCACGGTCAAGGATTGCAATAGCAGCGGGAGTGCTGCTGATGAGTCGCCGAAGAAGTGAAAATTCAGCCGATTGGCTATTTACGACCGGAAGGCTCATGAAGGTGTAGTGACATTATATCCCAGCCATTTTACTGTTCAGGATAAGAGGAGATTTGTCTTGAGTTGCCATCCTACTTTTGTGCTACATGAATGCCACACGAACATTACGGGTGCGATTTATTCTTGATAAGCAAAGGGCTATTCCGGCACCGTAATACGGAATAACCCCATGCAAGAATAACTTATTTACTGCTGCTTTACTGCTGCGCGCTTTCCAGCACGCGGACTTTCCAGCGGTCTTCCGCGCCAGTCATCACAGCATAGTAATGGATTTGCGCCTGGTCCGAGTGGATCACCGTTCCGCCGTTCAGCACCTGGGTTTCAATGCTGGCCGTATCTTTCAGCTCAATAGCGGAGCCGTCAGGCGAATAGAACACCGCATCCACCTTGTGCCCGTGATCGATAATCCTGGTTGTAATGCCGTGCTCTTTCTGGTCCTTTACGCGCTGCGTGAATTTATCCAGGGCAAAGCCGGAAAAGTTTTCATTCAGCGGTCCCAGAGTGTTGTTGGCCAGCGAGGTGCTGATGGCCTGCCATGCTGCTGTGTAATCGCGCACGATTGCATTTTGGGTAACGTCTTCCACTTCGCGCGGAGCGGCATTCTGCACATTGAGTTGTACCGTGGGCTTATTGTCGGCAAGGATATGCTTCAATAATGGCACTGCTCCGGAAATGGCCAGCAGCACTCCGAACGTAAGGACCAGCATGCGTGCCAGCTTCATTATTTGCCTCCTATGTGCAGTTCATTTCCCAGCACCACGCCCGCCGCAACGGTAATGGTAGCGTTATTGGAAGCGGGCAGTTCAGCCCGGGCAATGTCTTTTTTGATGCGCGCATCCACGGTGCTTTTTCCGTTCTGATCATTCTGGATGAAGGTAACAATCGTTCCGTCCGGCACCGGATTGCCGCTGCAATCGCGGATGGGATCTGTTTCCAGAATCACCATGTTCTTTGATTTTCCGGCAACGTGCATGCGCAGGTTGCATGGGTCAGCCGCTACCTGTTGCACCACGCGACGTACCGTGCTGTCTCCGGTGGAAGCTACAAATTGCGCCGCGCCGGCCTTGGAGGCCGATGAGCTGTTTGTCCACGCCACACCATCTTTGCTGGTGACGGTCTTTGAAGATCCAACGCCTCCAACAGAAAGATTAAAGTTTACCGGCGTAGGGTCTATGACCATGTTTTGATACTTATCGAAAACAAAAGTTACACCGCTGATTACATTGGGCCTGGCAACAGGGACGCGGGAAGGACGCGCAAGGAAGTTAAGATTTTCCGGCTTGCCGGGCTTCACCCAGAATACCTGTGACTGGCTGCTGCCTGTGGAAGCAATCCAGCGTCCAGCGCTGCGCAGCTCTTCCCCTTTGATCTCAACACTGCCGGACTTGAAGTCGCGCTTGATCACCTGTCCCGGCCCAATGAGATAGAGCGTACCGCTGCCATTGATGGTGATGGGCTGGCCAGCCACGGCATTCTGCGGGACGCGCAGCTCATCCGCATGGGCGCAGTCTGCGGCAAACCAGCAGAGCGCAACCACTAAAGCGATATAAATAACTCTGCGCATCGGTTACTCCTGGCGGTTAAGGCTGTAGTGGTTTACGGTGACGCGATAGCTGTGCACATTGGCAGCCAGATCATCGCGTAAAGATACGGAGAATGGCTGCGGCGTTTGTGGCAGCAGGGCGTGGTCGGAATACGCATCGGAAACCCAGATTACCTTGCCGCTGTTGTCATAAAACGTGGCCAGAACGTGCGGAATGTTTACAATCTGTCCGCTCTCGTTAATAAGCTGGCCGGTAAGAACGGTGCGGCCGGTATTGTCTTTATCAATCTTCTGGTTGAGAACGCCGATTACCGGATCTGCCGTTGCAGGCACCAGCATCCAGTTATGCGTCATGCGGACGCTTTTAACGTTTTCCTTCTTAATTCCAGGAAAATCGATGCGGTAAGGCGAAATTTCTTTCGGCAGCAGCACGTGAGAAACTTTGTCAAAGCTGCTTTCTTCGGCAATATCTTTGCCGGTGTTGTCGGAAAGCACAGCTCCCACCGTGATGAATGCCGGGACCGTGTCTTCATTTTCTACTTCGCCCATGATAATCAGGTTGCCGTCACGCTCCACGGCGTTCATGGAGAGAATGCGGCAGTTCGGGTTTTCCACGTTCTGCGCGCCCCAGTCATCGCCCGCGCCGCGCCACACAATGTCCCAGCGCAAGTAGTTCACCGGAATCACCTGCGGGGGCACGTTGATTTCTTTTTCCGCGGGCCACTGCACCTTCCAGTTGCCTTCGTCCTTGATGACCTTCAAATCGCGGGTGTCATAGGAAGCGCCAATCGCGGTGGCGTATTTAAGCTCGGTGCGGACCGTGGCTTCATTGTCTGATTCATGCAGCACCCGCGTATTCACTGAGTCAAGCTGGGAGTAGGTGCGCAGGCTG
This sequence comes from Candidatus Angelobacter sp., assembly GCA_035653315.1. Classification (GTDB taxonomy): domain Bacteria; phylum Acidobacteriota; class Terriglobia; order Terriglobales; family Acidobacteriaceae; genus Angelobacter. The sequence goes on along the minus strand of DASRCD010000279.1, from coordinate 9,236 downwards.
CCGTTCCTGCCGGTGAGGTCGCGAATAAATCCATCCTCGCTCACATTGCTGGAAGGATCCACATAAGAGTATGCGCCGTTCCAGTCATGCGATTTGGCATTGGCAAACATGGATTGCACCGCGCCTTCCGGCGTGGATGCCGGGGCGGTGCTGCTTCCGTGAATACTTCCCACTGCAATCAGTCCCACGGTGAGAACTGCAAAGATGATAGTGAGTATGCGGCCCATTACCGTGCCTCCCGGAGTACAGGTTCTTCATTGGTGGTCAACGGGAATTCAATTGGCTCAAGCCTGCGCCGTCTATCTGGAAAGAACAGCATCAGGAACAGAGCAATAATGCTGCTGCCAATAGGCAGTGTGCCCCAGAGAATCCCTTCCATGGCTGTGGGTGGCGTTCCGTAAGGTGTTTTGTGCGCCGGAGGAATGCCATCTTTTACCCACAGGCTCACATTGCCGCGATCATAAACTTCCGTTTTTCGCCAGCCGGCAAAGGCGATCAGCGGCTCATAATACGGATCACGAACAAAGATGTATTTCAAACCGTATTGGTCGGCATGCTTCAACACCGCGCGCAGAGACTCAATTCCATTGGTCCCGTAATACTTTGAGTTGGTGAGCTGGGCGGAGCCGTACTGCGTCATTTCAGGGAGCAGACGGGCTGAGTTGTATTCACCGTCAACGCTGCTGGCGTTGGCGTAAATCCCAACTTCTGACATTTTGCTGCCGAAGCCCAGCGTGAGATAGCGGAACTTGTCATGGCCATCACGATTCAAGAACGAGATGATTTCAGCCGTGCTGAAAGGAGCATCGTGGATGGGATGGTACACCGGCCAGGAAACGGCCCATGCCACTGTGATTGCAGCCAGCGCGCCCAGGGTGAATATCGCCTTGCGTCCCCAGCGGTCGATCAGGTAAATGGCTCCCAGGGCGACGATCGGCAATGCCATGATGTTTGCCCAGAAGCTGAAACGCTCAAAGGTAAGAATGTCAAAAGGATTGTGGACATTCGCCCCGGTTACGGCATTCACAACGCCTGCCATCATTCCCAGCAAGATACGCGGCAGCGGTGTGGTTCCACCGAGCGCAAAAATCATGGTGAGCCAGAAGCCAAAGAACAGCGGACGCAATCTGGTTTCTTTCAGGCCTTTGTAGAAGATGAAAGGCAGCGCCAGCAACATGGCGCCCCAGGGGACCACAATGTAATTTATTGCCAGCCAAGCCTGCGAGAAGAAGTTGTCGCGGCTGCCGTGGGGAATGGGCATCTGCTTAATCGGATTGGCTTTCAAGGCCAGCCAGTACGGCAGCAGCACAAGAATAATGCCCGCAAGCGATAATCCCGCAAAAATGGCGGCGCGCGTTATGATGCCGCCGGTGGAAGCGTCCACGTCATCGCGCTTGCGGTCCAGCCATGCGGTAACCAGCACAGGAATGGTAAAGATCACGCTGGCAAACAGGAGCGTTACGTGGTGGGCGGAAGCCGCCGCCAACGTAAGCGCCAGGGCCTTAACCAGCGACATGAGTCGCGATTCCCGCGTCCATTCATAAAAGTAGGCCAGCGCCATCAGATAAAGCGGAGCCGCCCAGGTGGTGGAAAGCTGGCCATCGGTATAGACCAGCGATGTAAGCGAGCCCAGGAGCACGCTGCCCACGGCCGCGTAACTTGCGGCCCGCTCTCCCACCCATATTCGGGAATATTTGTACACGCCAATAGGGAGGAGGAGAATCGCGATGAGCTGCACAACGATATAGGCCAGATTCAGGCCGAGCACGTGGGAGAACAACGCCATCCACTGCTGTTCCATGGGCGGATAGGTGGTCTGGGAAAAGCCGGTAAACCACTTTTCATTCCAGGGATTGAACCAGTGCTGTGCGTAATGCGCGGCAAAAAACTTATGAAAGTCCGCGTCATATGACTCATTGGTAAGCTGCATAAGAAGCAGCGGGCCATGCACCAGCAACGCCAGCAACAGCACCCAACTCAATGGGACCGCTCGTGTGGGCAAGGTAGCCTGCCTGTTCGGAGCGATGGAAGGGGAACTCATGAAAAACCTCCGTGAACTCGAGCTGCAACAATTGCGAAGAAAAATCTGGACCAGCGGGTTGGCGTAATGGGGGCGCTAAACCGGCAGCAGTTCTGCTCCAGCAGACACTTTGATTCCAAAAGGAGGGCTAGGGTTTGCCAAGTGGCATCCGGATTCTCATATTCGTCAATTTATGGGAACTTAACAGCCCAAAGAAATCCAATTACTCAGAAATAGCATCTGGAATCAACATGAGAACAGAGCTGCTGCCGCCGGAAGTGGGTACAGCTTTTGCTAAATCCAAGTAGCGTCGTGGAACCTGGTGCCACGAGTTCCCATTCTGCACTTTTAAGACTAACGGTGGTCCCCGTGAAGAAGAATTTTTTGTGTCTCGTGCTTCTGTGCTCTTTCTTTCTGGCCTCTCGCGGCTGGACGCAGGAGACATTTGATTTGAATGGCAAGCCCGCAGACCAGAAGAAGTCCCAGCAAAATCAGAGCAATAACAAGAAGCAATCAGGCGGCAGGCCATCGGCTGGTGCGGCTTCCTCTTCCGCGCCTTGCGGGACCAGTGGCGGCGGATGGGGTGGCAGCATTGAGGCTGGCCGCTATGCCCGCGCAGCGGAAACTGCCCTGAAAAATGGCAATCCCGGCTCAGCCACCAATTATGCTGAGCACCTGATACAGGTTGCGCCCAACGATGCTTGCAACTGGTTTCTGCTTGGATACACGGCCCGCCTCGCTGGAAGATCAGAAATTTCGTTGAACGCTTATGACAAAGGTCTTGCCCTGGCGCCCCACTCCGTGGAAGGACTTTCCGGCAAGGCCCAGACTTACATTCGCATGGGCAAAGCCGACGAAGCGAAAAAGCTTCTATTGCAGGTGATCGCGGCGAACCCTCGCCGTCCCATAGATTTGGCAATGGCCGGTGAGTTGTTCATGCAGTCCGGCGATCTGGGCCGGGCAGAAAACCTGCTGGAGCGTTCAGAAAGTATTCAGCCTTCATCCCATGCCGAGCTTTTGCTGGCCATTACTTACATGAAGCAAAAGCAAACCCAGAAAGCCAAAGAGCTTCTGGACAAAGCCATGAAACGCAGCCCCAGGAACACGGAAATATTCCGTGCGGTGGCGCAGTTTTATCGCGAATCACACGACTATAAATCGGCTATTGCCATCCTCTTGAAAGCGCCCACCAAGAATGCTGATGTGATGTCCGAACTCGGCTATACGTATGAATTGGCCGGGATGAAGAAAGAATCGGCGGACACCTATGAGAAAGCCGCCGGAATGGCGCCCAAATCAGTGAATGTGCAGTTGGCCGCCGCCCAGGCCCAGTTACGCGTCGGGAACCTGGACAAGACGCGGACTTTTCTGGCTCGCGGTGAACAGCTTGATCCTAATTATTACCGGCTGCACGCTATTCGCGGCGAACTGGCCACAGTGGAACGGCGAGACACGGACGCGGTCCGCGAATATCTTGCCGCGCTGGCTGCAATGCCGGAAGGGCCTGCCGAAGGAATTCTTTATCCCACACAGTTGCGGTTGAACCTGATCGACACCTACCGCAATCTGGATGACGATGCAGCGATTCGCCAGCAGTTGATCATCGCGCAGCAGGAGCTGGCAAAAATCCAGGTAGAAGGGCCGCAGCAGGTGGAGTATCTGCGCCTGCGCGCCGCGCTGAAAGGTCTGGGCAATGACTTTGCCGGAGCTGAAGCAGATTTAAAGCAGGCCCTGCAGCTTGATCCTGAAAATGACAATGTAACCCTGCAATATGGCAGCATGCTGTGGAAGATGGGCCGGCGCTCTGAAGCGCGGAAGATGTACGATGCGCTGCTCAAGCGTGATGACAAAAACCGCTATGCGCTGGAAGCAATGGGCTATCTCTCTCGTGATGAAGGCGACAACAAAGCGGCAGAGACATTCTTTAACCGCATGGCCGCTGCTTATCCCAACGATTATGTTCCATATCTGGCGTTAGGCGACCTGTACACCGCGACCAAGGAATACCCCAAGGCAGAAGCGAGTTATGAAAAGGCCAACAAGCTGGCGCCTACCAATTCGCAGATCGTGGCCAGCGGCTCCAACGCTGCGATTGAAGCCGGTAAAGTGGATCTGGCCGGTGAATGGGTAAACCGCGCTACCGGCAGCATGAAGAATGATCCGCGCATCATGCGTGAAACAGAGCGTTACCTGTTCCTGAAGGGCAGATATGCGGAGTCGGCAAAGCTGGGCGAGCAGGCAGTCCTGAAGCTGCCGCATGATCGTGATGCCGCCGTTTATCTGGGCTACGACTATTACAACCTGGGCCGTTATGACGAAGTGCTGGCGCTGGCAAGCCGCTATGAATCCACGTTGCCCAAAGAGCCCAACTTCCCATTATTAGCAGGCCATGTGCACAGGCAGAACCAGTTATTGCAACAAGCGATTGACGATTTCTCCCGTGCTCTGCAAAAAGATCCCAAGATGTTTGAGGCGCTGGTAAGCCGTGGTTATGTCCGCAATGACATGCAGGACGCACAGGCGGCGATCCAGGATTTCGAGCCGGCATTAAAGATGAACCCGGACAGCGGCGTTGCGCGCCTGGGCCTTGCTTATTCCTATTTGCAATTGCGCCGTTCGCGTGAAGCGCTGGAAGAAACAAATAAAGCCGAGAAATTGCTGGGAGAAAATGGCGCTACTCATCTGGCGCGCGCCACAGCGTACAGGCAGATGCGCATTCTGGATAAAGCCGTTAATGAATTCCGCATCGCGCTCAAGTATTCGCCAGACGACTTGAAACTGCACCTTGCATTGGCCGATGCGCTTTATCATTCGCGCCGCTATGGGCAGTCAATTGATGAATTGCAGGTGGCCTTGCAGCTTTCCCCGGATGATCCGCTGATCTACGCGAACCTGGCTTCTGCGCACGCGCAGCTAGGCCATAAGGCGGAAACATACAAGTACATCCAGGCTGCGGAGAAGGAAGCGGTTGATCAATCCGCAATTCTTTTAGCTACCGGCGACGCGCTGATGACACTGGGCGAGAAAGACGCGGCCATGGAACGCTTCACCCGCGCGCTGGACGCCCCGGATGCTAATCGCGTGGACGTACGGCTGGAGTTTGCCAAGCTATTTGTGCAGCAGAACAAATACAACGATGCCAAGCAGGAAGTGGCGTTGGCATTTGCTGAATCGCGCATTGGTGAAGCTTCGCCCGTAACGGCAGACAATCTGGTGGAAGCGGCCAACGTATTTCTTGCCGTGCATGATTTTGATTTGTCTGAGCGTTACTTTGTCAAAGCCAAAGACCTGGGCGCATCCGATGACACGGTGGCGATTGGCCTGGCGAACACATACATTGCGCAGGGCTATGACCGCAAGGCAGAGCAGGAGCTTGCCGCGCTGGGCAATCCCGCCGATTACCAGCAAAGCTATGATTACCAGCTTGCCTGGGCCAATATTTACAGCCAGCGGCATGACAATCTGAATGCGATCTCTGCTTTTGCCCGTGCGAACGAGCTTGCGGCAGATGATCCAACTGCGGAGCGCGGCTTGTTGCAGGTGAGCGGGCAGGAAGGCACGCCGCTGCCGCTGCACCAGAAGCTCGATATCCAGAGCGATATATTCAGCGGCGCCATCTTTGAAGATTCAACCTTGTATGAGATGGACAACAAGTTTTTTGGCGCGCCTGTGCCGCCGCGCTCCTCGCAGGAGACTGATATCGGCAGCACGTTCCGCTATCACAACGGAAACTACCTGCCCATCAACGGCTTTTTCGGTGTGCGCAACTATCGCGGCACCATTTCAATCCCCAGTGAACTGGCTGTGATCCACCGCAACACCTATGACACGGTGCTGGACGTGGGCACAACCTATGTGCAGCATCTGGGTAACTCGCACATCGTGCTGGATCCCGGCATTGCATTTACCATCCGGCGCGATACTGAATCGCCCATACAGATGAACCAGCAGCTTTTCCGGCAATATCTGTATCTGAGCACATCGCCATTCTTTAACTGGATCACGGTGCGCGGCAATGCGATCCATGAATCGGGACCGTTCACTGACCAGAACCTGCACTCACGCGATCTGGGTGCGAGCGTGGAATTTGAAGTGGGCAGGCCATGGGGAAGTAACGCGCTGATCACCGGCTACTCCGTGCGCGACCTGCTGTTCCGTCCGCTGATCCGCGAATTCTTTACCACGGCAACCTGGGTGGGCGTGGAGCACAAATTCGGAAGAAATATTCAGTTGACCGGCCTGGGTAAATTCATTCGTTCATGGCGCGTGCAGGACAATGAGTTCGCCACAGCAGAAGTCCTGATCCCCGGAGCGCGTTTTGAATACAAGCCGAACGACCGCTGGTCTTTTGACGGATCGTTCGACCTCTCACGAGGACAGGGATTCCATCTGTATGACAACGTGCAGAGCGGATTCCTCGTCTCATATATGAAGCCTCTCCGTCGCAACGTGCATGATGGAACGGGAGAGCTCAATGTGGACTATCCGTTGCGCTTCTCCTTCGGGTTACAGCAGCAATCGTTTTATAGCTTTACTGGCGCAGCCGGCAGCACATCATCATTCCGGCCGGTTGTGCAGATTTCCATTTTTTAGGCAAAGGGCCACATGAAGATTTGTTTTGTTAGCGGTTTTCCTCCGAGCAAAGTGGTGCTGAACGAATACGGATACCATGTAGCCAGAGAGCTACAGGCCGATCCGTTAATCAGCCTGACGATTCTGGCCGACGAGTATTCAGGCTCAGAGCCGGAACTGGCTGAGTTCGACGTGCAGCGGGTGTGGAAGGAAAACAAGCTGAGCAATCATGCAAAGCTGCTGAAGGCCATCCGCGCCTGCAAGCCGGACGTGGTGTGGTTCAACCTGGTCTTCTCCAGCTTTGGCAACAAGGAAAATCCACTGGCTGCTTTTTCAGGTCTCACCTTGCCGGCCGCAACCCGCATGGCTGGTTATTACACGCACGTAACGCTGCATCACCTGATGGACCATATTGATCTGGATGATGCGGGCGTCCGTAACAAAACATTGTTCAAGATTGCTGGCAATATTGCCACGCGCATGCTGCTGATGGCCAATTCGGTTTCTGTCCTGCTGCCGGCCTACCGGCGCACGCTCATTGGCAAATATCGCGGAGAGAATATTCATTTCCGCGCGCACGGAATCCTTTCCGCGCGTCCTGAATATCCGGATTTTTCCCGCCGCGGCAATCCTGAGCACCGCATTCTGGCCTTTGGCAAATGGGGCACGTATAAGCGCTGTGAAATGCTGATTGAAGCTTTTGAAGAGCAGGTCAGCAAAGTGGTGCCCAATGCGCGCCTGGTCATAGCAGGAATCAACAACACGAATTCTCCCGGTTACATTGAAGGCCTGCGGGAAAAATATGGCAGCCATCCTAAAATTGAGTTCACCGGCTATGTGGAAGAAAAAGATATTTCTGACCTGTTTGGGACTTCCTCATTCATGGTGATGCCCTATACCTCCGCCACTGGCGCAAGCGGCGTGGCCAATCTGGCGGCGGCCCACGGCGTTCCCATTATCTGCTCAAATATTCCAGACTTTCTGGAGATGGGCGAGAGCGGCGGCCTGGCGATCAAGTTTTACCCCGTAGGAAATAAAGACGCGCTGGCCAAGAACATGATTGAGCTGCTGCAAAATGAGCAGGAGCAGCATGACATGGCAGAGCAGAATTTCTCTGCCGCGTTGCGCATGACCATGCCGCAAATCATCCGGCAGTATGTGCGGGCCTTTGACCGGCACCAGAGAGCGCGTGCGCTGGAAGCAGTGTCGCGCTTCCGCCGCATACCGGCTTGGGTGCCATCTCGGTCGGCCATCTTTCGTGCGTCGCGCTGGGGAAGCTGGAGCTAGATTACTGCTTTAGAATCCAGCTTGCGATTTTGTCCAGCGCCACGGGCGCAATGGTCTCTTCAATTTGTGAATATTCAGCGGGCGATCCTGTTTTGGCCGTCTGGAAAAGATGGTTCAGGCCCGGCAGTTCCACAATTTCAAAATGCTTATTGCCGGCTGCTTCCAGCGCCTTGCGGATGACCGGCAGATTTTGTTGGGGCGATACCTGCAAATCTTTCTCACCATTGAGCACCAGTACGGGACATGTAACCTTACTGAGCGCCATGGCAGGATCATAGGTAATAAAATAGCGCATCCAGGGCGTATTGATTGTTTGAATGGCCGCGCCAATCTGGGCCTCAGGAACTTCTGCGCCGAGTTTTTCATGCAGCTTTTTCTCCAGCACAGCCGGGTCTTTCTCTTCTTTTGCCAACTCCAGGACCTCAAGCTGTATTTGGCCCTGCCTGGCTGCTTTTTCCGCAGGGACACCCTTGGCTTCCAGGATCAGCTTGGCTTGTTCCGCAAGCACGGCGTCGCCCGGTACTCCCGTGCCTGCCATCATTACGATAAACGCCACGTCATGATTGTGGGCCGTTACCATGGGCGCAATCACTGCGCCTTCACTGTGTCCAATCAATCCAATCTTGTGAATATTGATTTCCGGCCTGGTTTTCAGATAAGCAATACCGGCTTCGGCATCGGTAGCAAAATCCGCCGTGGTGGCCGTGGCAAAATTTCCGGTGGATTTCGCAACGCCACGATCATCGGCGCGTAGAACTGCTATGCCATGACGCGTTAAATAATCTGAGAGCACAAGAAATGGGCGATGGCCAAGAAGGGCTTCATCACGGTCCTGCGGGCCTGAGCCGGTAATCAATAGAACGGCGGGAAACGGGCCCTTGCCATGTGGAAGAGTAAGCGTGGCGGCAAGCGTAACGCCGGGAGCTGATTTATTTTCGTACGAAACATCCTCAGAGCGATACGGGTAAGGCTTTTTAGGTTCCTGGGGATGCGGCACCACGGTTTGCAGTTTTTCCGCATCGGTTTTTTTAAGTGTTAGCGGCATGGGTGGGCCGTTCTGGCTCCATGTGCCTTCCATGGTTGCCAGGTCTTTATCGAGCGTGCCGGAAAAAGAGCCCTTGATGCCGTTTATCTCGATCGTAACTTTAGCGTCGTCTTGCTTGATGGAAGTAACAGGAATGATGACGCCGCCCTGGTCCAGGCTCTTCAGCGTGGCTTGCAAACCTTCTGGAGTGGAAGTGATCTGGAAGAGAAGGCGCAGTTTTATCCCTCCCAGATCGAGCGCTCCCAGCCACGAACCATCTACTGCGGAAGCTTGTGCCGCGCGTTTGAAAGTGAGCGGCAGGGGCTGGCCTTG
>DASRCD010000278.1:0-3602 GCA_035653315.1 Candidatus Angelobacter sp. | reverse complement strand
CTCATTGATCTCATACAGATCAACGTCCTCGGGCTTCCATCCTGTTTTGGCCCAGATTTTTCTTATGCCATCCACCGGAGCCATCATCACCCATTCCGGCGCTATGCCGCTGGTGGCCTGCGCCACAACGCGGACCATTGGCTGCGCGCCCAACTGCTTTGCCTTTACGGCGGAAGTCACCACCACCGCAGCTGAACCGTCATTCATGGTGGAAGCATTACCGGCTGTCACGGTTCCATCCTTCTTGAATACCGGCTTCAAATTCCCCAATGCCTCAGCTGAGGTATCTTCACGCGGGCCTTCATCCATTTCAAGGAATGTAGTTGGGCCGCCTTTCTTCTTGGCCGGCAACTCCACTGGGACCACCTGACTCTTGAACCGGCACTCCTTCCATGCCTGTACCGCCTTCTTGTGCGAGTTCACTGCGTATTCGTCCTGCTGCTCGCGCGTGACGCCATATTTCTGCGCCACATTCTCGCCCGTCATGCCCATGTGATAGTTGTTGTAAATGTCCCAAAGACCGTCATTCACCACGGAATCAATAATCTGTGAATTTCCCAGCCGATAACCCTTGCGCGCCTGCGGTAAAAGATAAGGAGCATTCGTCATGGACTCCATGCCGCCTGCTACAACAATTTCAGCGTTGCCGGTCTGGATTGCCTGGGTGGCCAGCGCAACTGCTTTCAATCCAGAGCCGCAAACTTTATTAATGGTCATGGCGCCAACAGTATTCGGCAGGCCGCCATTCAACGCCGCCTGGCGCGCCGGATTCTGCCCTAATCCAGCCGCCACCACCAGCCCCATAATGCATTCATCCACCTGCGCGGGATCAACGTTGGCCCTCTTCACCGCTTCACGCACCGCAATCGCGCCGAGCTGGGGCGCCGTAAATGGCTCCAGTGCTCCCTGAAATTTTCCAATCGGCGTGCGCACGCCGCTGATGATCACCACATCTTCCATAACCGTCTCCTTAGGAAATCCAAACCCTTCATTATAAGATGAAGCCAGGGGCCTTTGCGCTTCCAAAACCTTTATGTCGACTCCACCGCCGCCAATGCCTGACTCTCCTCTGCCCATCATCTCTGAACCGGTTTCCGCCGTGCCAGCTCCGCTGGAAAAGCCTGCGCTTGTTGCGCCGTGGTGGCATACCGCCATCATTGTCCTGCTGATTCTCGGCAACTCTTTTGCCGGCTCTTCCAAATTGGGCGCAGTCCACGGGTCTTCAGCCCGGATTTTTTTATACGCAAGCACATTTATCACGGAACTGGTGCTGATCGTGATTGTCTGGTTCGGCATTCGGTCTCGTGGCGTGCGGATGCGTGACCTGATCGGCGGCCGCTGGAATACCGTGGAGAAGTTTCTTCTTGATCTGGGGATAGCCGCAGGCTTTTGGGCGGTCTCGATTTCCATCCTCGCGGGTCTGCGCATTGCATTGGGAACAGTGGACATCCATAACATTCAAAAGACCAAGGATGACACTGTGCGCATGCTGGGCCCACTGGCTCCGCATACTTATCTTGAGGCAGGTCTCTTTGTGCTCTTAAGTATTTGCGCCGGGCTCTTTGAAGAAATTATTTTTCGCGGATACCTGCAGCGCCAGTTCAAGGCCATGTCCAACAGCGCAGTCATCGGCATTATCGTCTCAGCCATCATTTTCGGATTGGCCCATGGCTATCAGGGTGCGCGCATGATGGTGGTGATCGCCGTGTTCGGTTCCCTGTTTGGCATACTGGCTGAGTTGATCAAGAATCTTCGTCCTGGCATGATCGCGCATGCATTCCAGGATTCCCTTTCCGGCATTTCTCTCTTCTTCCTTGTGAGACATTAATGCCGGGCATCAACGTTTGTTGCTGATCGCACGGAGTGGCCGCTCATGCAATCTTCCGCGTGCCTCATTTTTGCATTACCAAGGTACCTTCGTTGTCATCCCGCTGCAGAGCGGCGCATTTTTGCGTTCCATGGTCTTCTTGCATTGCATGCTTCTTTGCGATGTATGTTTTCGCCGCATAACATCAGATGATTTTCACTTTGCATGAAGCGCTTTGCAGAAATCACATTCAATTTTTCTCTCAGCGATGACTTTTTCGCCCGGCACACGGACAAGAAATCAAAAATGTTCTACATTTTTTTCTTGACTTCGATTTTCAACCACTCTATACATTCATCAATTGCGGTTTTTTATTTAAGACCGCATTCCATGAAAAATGGAAAGGGAGAATAGAAACATGGCAACCAAGAAAAAGGCAGCAAAAAAGAAGAGCAAGAAAAAGTAACAACTCTTAACATCAACTAAAGGGGGACGCGGAAGCGTCCCCCTTTAGTTTTTGGTTGTCATCCTGAAGTGTGCCAGTAACTCAGGAAAGACTTGCGAACGGATGAACGCTGAGACACCTGCATTTGGAACCTAAGCAATGTGGCTACGTAAGCACCCTTGAGCGGTTTGGAGCGACAAAATACTAATCTGACGCTTTGCTCGCTGAAAGCGTCTTCCGGCCTTGTGCCGTGTTGCTTTCGAGTTCGGCAGCAGGTTCCGTGGAAGATGGAGCTCCTGCCTCGGGATCATCAAATTCAAATGTCAGGTTACGCGTGGTCTTTTCAATCTGCGGCAGCTCCGGGATTGCTTCCGTGACCGGCGCTCCCAGCTCAGAGAACCTGCGCGCGGAAACCATAACCCGGTTCTCCAGCGACCCTACTGCTTTGTTGTAAGACTCCACCGCACGGTCAAGGTTCTTGCCCACGCCTTCCATGTGCGAGCCAAGATTGCGCAGGCGCTCATACAATTCTTTACCCAGCGCGCTGATTTCCTGCGCGTTGCGGGCCAGCTTCTCCTGGTTCCATCCATACGCCACGGCCTTGAGTAAAGCAATCAGCGTGGTTGGAGAAGCTGGAATCACCTTCTGCGCGACCCCGCGCTCAATCAGTCCATTATCTTGCTCTAGGGCTGCGCTGAAGAATGCTTCTCCCGGCAGGAACATCACCACAAATTCCGGAGTAGGCTCAAATTGGTCCTGATACTGTTTGCCGCTCAACTGCATCATGTGCGTGCGGACCTGTCTGGTATGGTCCTGAAGTTTTTGCCGCCGAACATCTTCGTCCGTGGCTTCCGCAGCATCAAGATACGCCTGCAACGGCGTCTTCACGTCCACAACAATGTTTTTACCGCCGGGCAGTTTCACAATCAGGTCAGGACGCAGCCGCCCATTACTGGTGTGAACCGTCTCCTGCTCTACAAAATCGCAATAGGAAAGCATTCCGGCAATTTCTACCACGCGGCGTAACTGGATTTCGCCCCACTGCCCTCGAACCGTTGGCGTGCGCAGCGCTTTTACCAGATTGCCAGTTTCATTTTGCAGCTTCTCTTGTGTCGTAATCAGCGAGCGCACCTGGTTGGTCAGGTCGCCATAGGCCCGGTCACGTACGCTTTCCATCTGCCGGATTTGTTCATCTACCTTCTTGAGTGACTCGCCGATGGGAGCAACCAGGTTCTCTACCGCCTGCTGGCGCAATTCCAGATCGCCTTTGGCTTCACTCTGGAACTTTGCCAGTGTGGTCTGGGCCAGTTGAAGAAACGCCTGATTATTGCTCTTGAGCGCCTCGGCTGA
>DASRCD010000277.1:0-3042 GCA_035653315.1 Candidatus Angelobacter sp. | reverse complement strand
GCCTCTGGATGGCTTGCTATGCCGGATTTGCGGTGAAAAGCTTTTCAGCAGCTTTGTAAATACCCAGGGCGGGCCGCTTTGCGGACTGTGCCGTCGCGCAGAGCCGTATTTCCGCCGCGCCGTTTCTTATGGAGCTTATGAAGGCGCGCTGCGCGACCTGATTCATCTCTTTAAATATGAAAGAGTCAAGCCTGCCGGAAAGCTCCTTGGCCGCTTGCTGCATGAAGCAATCTTCAAAGCAGAGCTACCGGAATCTTTGCTGGTAATTCCAGTTCCGCTATGGTCAGGCAGGCGTCAGGCGCGCGGATTTAACCAGGCGGAAGCCATTGCGCATGCCTTGCGGAACTTACATCCCAGGAACAGCATCCAATTAGATACAGCCATTCTGGTGCGTACACGTGAAACACCTTCGCAAACCGGGCTTACGCGGCATCAGCGCCGCGCTAATGTCCGCGGAGCTTTTGCCGTAGTCAGGCCCGAGCGGGTAAAGGACCGCAGCATCCTGATTGTGGATGACGTGATGACCACGGGCACAACAGCGGGCGAGTGTGCGCGAGTGCTGCGCCGGGCAGGCGCAAAAGAAGTTTTTGTGGCCACAGTCGCAAGGGCCACCAGGGAAGCTGGCAGCGTTCTGGCAAAAGCAGCAGGCGCTCAGGCAGGAGGTTTACCGGGCCATGCATGAACGGGACAGACGAAACAAACGCCACCACGGCGAACAACCAATAGAACCGCTCAAGCCACGGAAGAACCTGATCATGCAGACTCCGGTGCTGGTGTTGAATGCCTCTTATGAGCCCATCAACATCTGTGCTGCGCGCCGCGCCATTGTGCTGGTGCTCAAAGGGCTGGCCATGCCGGAAGAGGAGAACGGGCATTTTCTGCATGCCGCACGGCTGGCCATGCGCATTCCTTCAGTGATCCGTCTGCTGGAATACCGACGGATTCCTCACCAGACGCGCGCTTTATCGCGCAAGAACATTCTGTTGCGTGATCGCAATACCTGCCAGTACTGCGGTGTGATTTTGTCATCCAGTGACCTGACCCTGGACCATGTAATTCCACGCTCTCGCGGCGGCTCTTCCACCTGGGAAAACCTGGTAGCCTGCTGCCATCCTTGCAATCGCCGAAAAGGGAACCACCTGCTGGGCGAGACGGACATGAAGCTGATGAAAGAACCACGTCCGTTTACGCTGCATACCAGCAGGCACATCATGCGGATGATTGGCCGTTCTGATACGAAATGGAGAAAGTATCTGTTCTACTGAGCAGCTCTCAAGATGGATAAAACATTTTCATCTTGAGAGTTGTTTAAAGGTGCTTTATTCCCATGAGGCTTCCGAATATGGGCACGTCGATACACAAGGTAAATTCTGCATATTTTGTCCCTATTTTAAGTCTTTTTTCTTCAATTACTTAGAATCCTAAGTTGCTCATTTAATGGCACTAAAACTGCATAGTTCTCAATTACCTGCCGATTCGTCGTTGTGTCTATTGAACGAATAATTACTTTCGAAGGAACTGTTGCGGCTTTTGCTTGCTGACTTCCGCAATCGTCTGTCCTAAATCCCAGGGAGAGTGAATGGCAGAAACCATTTTGGAGCAGATTCTTTTTGATTTACGCAATCAAGCGGTGGTGCATTATCCCGACCGTGGCGAGCTGAAAAACTTGCGGGTAGTGGGCCATACTCCAAAAAACGACCATTTTATTTATGACGCGTGCATGGAATTTCCTGATAGCAGCGAGCGCGTCGCTATTAAGATCTACCGAGCCGGCAAATGTGGCGGCAATGCCCAGAATGTTGCCCGGCAGGAAAATGCCAATCTGCAATTCGTAAATCAGACGCTTCGCGGCAAGAAAAAGCTGGATGGCATACCGCGCATGCTTGGCGACTTTAGCGAGCTGGGCGCCGTAGTCACCGATAAAATCGCCGGCCTGCCGGTGCAATCCATTATTATGAAAGCGGCCCTGCTGCCCGGCTTTGCCGATAACGGCAGCATTGCGCTGGTTGCGCGCCGTACTGGCGAGTGGCTGCGCTGCTTCCATAAAGCCACTGCGGAATCATCTGAGCCATTTGACAGTGCGGGGCTGATCGCCAGCCTGGAAAAACTTTGCCAATCCTGCAAGCAGGATGGCCTGGACGATCTTTCCATTCGCATGATTCTTGAGGGCGCCCGCAGCGCCTTGGCCAAAGCCAGAAAATCCCTGCCCTGCTCCGCCGTGCTCACTGACTTTACGCCGCTGAACGTGGTGGTGACTGAAAATGGCGTAGGCTTTTGCGATTTTGCCCGGATGAAGCGCAAGGGCCCATCGTATGAAGATTTGGCGATGTTCCTTGCTTCAGTAGAGGCGCTGGAGAAATATCCCTTCTGCAATCGCAGCATTACCAGCCAGATCCAGGAAAATTTCCTCAACGCTTACAACATTACGCAGGCTGAGTCGGCAATTCTGCGCGTTTTTAAAATGAAGATGCTGCTCAGCATGTTTGCCCAGGGACGCACCGTGAAAGAAAGCGCCCAGCGCAAGAAAGTGATGTGGGCCAATGTGATGAAGAAATTCATTCACCAGGCCGCACAAAGATCCATGTCTCCTGCTGCAGCCGCATAGGCCTCCAAGGCAGCAAGTAGAGTGGCCGTCTTGAATTCAAGGCGGCCATTTTTTATTTGTTGCGATTTTATTTGTTGCGACCAGCAACTTTATTCTGTGACTTGTGTGGTCGGCAGCTTTACCGCGGTTTGATAATTAGCCGCGAATTACGTGAATCTATTTTTGGGCGGACTTGCGTGAAGCAGTCTTGTGTGAAGAAGTTTTATGGGAAGAAGTCTTTCGCGCAATCTCACGCGAAGCAGTTTTGTCCGGAACAGTCTTGCGTGAAGCCTTTCTGGTGGCTTTTTTCCTGATTTTCCTGCTGGGTGTCCTGGAAAATTTGAACTCAAACTCAGCCATTCTGACTTTTCTTCCGCTGAATTTCACACCTTCCATTTCCAGCCGGAAGCGCTGGTCCATGCCGTGTTCGCCCGGTGTGGCGATCCTGCCTCCGGCCG
>DASRCD010000276.1:0-5929 GCA_035653315.1 Candidatus Angelobacter sp. | reverse complement strand
CCAGTGCATCAGCCTCGTCCAACTTACTCTGCCTTCTTAACCTTGTCATGTTGAGCGACGCTTGAACGAGCGTCAGCGATGTGAGAGCAAGCCGAAACATCCCGAGAATTCCAGTCAGTTGACATGCAGCTTCAAGGCATTCTCACGATAATTGATTTTTGTTTCGGTAGAACTCCCTGAAACGGCATGGTTACAAAACGCATCCTCGGGATTCCTCGACTGCGCTCGGAATGACAGAGAGTAAAGTTTGGTCTTAACCAAGCATTTTCGTAGTTCAGGGAAGTTTATTTAAGTTTTTATTTTGTTAGGGACTACCCGGCACTCATTTTGAGTGCCCTTTTCCAGTGCATCAGCCTCGTCCAACTTACTCTGCCTTATTAAACTTGTCATGTTGAGCGACGCTTGAACGAGCGGCCAGCGATGTGAGAGCAAGTCGAAACATCCCGAGAATCCCAATCGCTTGACATGCGGCTTCAAGGCATTCTCACGAGAATTGATTTTTGTTTCGGCAGAACTCCCTGCCGTGGATCCATGGTGTGCTCTTCAATTCGCAATCACCGCGTCGGTCCGCCGGTAAAAAGCGTTTTGCTTTTCTCAGCGCCTCCGTGTATCCGCGGTGAGATTTTGGTTTCCAATCGCCGTTCAGGAATTACAAACGCACCCAAGCTGATTACTGCAATCTTGTCAGACGGTGAAGAGCATCAATCAACCCTGCGGGGCCGTCCATTGCTGATACGGTGGCATCCGGTTCAATTTTGCGATCAATGTGCCCCGCCTCAGAGACGACAACCAGCCGGCAGTCAGGGCAATGTTCCCGAAGCAATTGTGTAAGCTCATGAACCGTTTCATTGGGCAGCGTATATGTAAATACGGCAACATCAATGGCCCCGTGTTGAATTGCCAGAATCGCATCTTCTTTGGAACGGGGTACGATCACATTGAATCCGTTTCCACGCAACACCTCAGCCCTGTATAGAGCCAGTTCCCGCATGCCGCTAAACAAAAGCACCCGGGCTTTGGCGGGCTTGGAAGAGGTATCCTTCCTCCTTTCAGGAGAGCGCGCACTGCCGCTGCGTTTCTTACCGTTCTCACCGGAGGGGGCAATAATATAGTCAATGGTATTGGGCAGAAGGGGCCTGTAAGTCTGGTGCATAAGTCATAGTATAAATCAGCTCGGCGTATGAAACTCAGCCCGTCTCCCGACCACCACATTACCACTCACGGAGACCACAATTTCCTCTGCGTTCTTCGCGTCCTCTGCAGTCAATCTTTGGATTTTCCGATGTTGGCGATCACCTGATCTCATTCCTGTGTGGCACAGGCACTCCTGCCTGTGGCGGTTTCTGCCTTGAACTATTTCCGATCACGGCAATGTCGCGGCAATCTCGGCGATCTATTCAAAGATTGCAGCTATATGAAGAACAGTCATCAAAGAGCTTGTGGAGCACAGGCGCCCTCGCCTGCGTCTTCTCTCTGTTTTTCCTCTGCGTCCTTCGCGTCCTCTGCGGTTAAGCTTTTGATTTCCGATGTCGTGCGATGATCCAATGACGGCGATCTCCCCCTGCTTCGTCCCATGCCCTGCCTGCCCATGACTCAGGCATTCATCCATTTGATCAGTGCTTTAACTCTTCTCTCAATCTCATCCCGAATCAATCTTACCTTTTCCATGCTTTGTCCCTTTGGGTCAGGCAGCGGCCAATCGTTCCGGCGCAAACCCGGAATAAACGGACATTCATCGCCACATCCCATTGTGATAAGCAAATAAGCATCATGGGCAAGTTCAGGCGTAAGCTTCTGCGGCTTCGCATGGGCCAAATTAATCCCTGCTTCTTTCATAACCTCAATCACTTCAAGATGGACTCGGTCTGCCGGTTGTGTTCCCGCTGATACAGCGTGGGCCTTGGATGGGTCGGCATAATGATTGAAGAAGGCGGCGGACATCTGGGAGCGGCCCGCATTATGAACACAAGCGAAGATCACCTTACGCACGGAGAGAGTCACCTTCTGCCGCAGGATGCGGCACAAGAAGCTCTTCCGCCGATCTGGGAATTGAAGGCATAAGCCAGCGGAAAAGCACGGTTGCAACCAGCGCTCCGGCAATTTGAGCCAGGATAAACCCCGGTGCGTCCGTGGGCCGGATACCTGCAAACGTGTTGGTAAAGCACCGTGCAAGGGTTACGGCAGGATTGGCAAATGACGTTGACGCCGTGAACCAGTACGCAGCCGTAATATATGCCCCTACCGCAAAAGGAACAGCTGAAAGCCTAGAGCGAGAGCAACCCCAGATTACGGCCAGCAGGCCGAACGTGGCGACAAACTCGCTGAAAAGCTGCGCTCCACCGGAGCGAACGTGAGTTGACGTCTGCAAGAGGCTCTGTCCAAACATGGCATGTGCCGCATAGACGCCTGCGATTGCTCCCGCACACTGGGCCACGATGTAACCAGGCACCAGCTTCCACGGCAGGCCGCCTTGAGTCGCATCGGCCAATGTGACGGCTGGATTGAAATGAGCGCCTGAAATAGGTCCAAAGGCAAGGATCAGCGCAACCAGCGCCGCCCCGGTGGTAATTGTGTTCTCAAGCAATGCCAGTGACACATTTCCCGATGAGAGCGTCTCCGCCATAATCCCCGATCCGACTACTGCGGCCAGCAGAAACGCCGTACCTATGCACTCCGATACCAATTTCTTTGCGGATGTGTACTCTGCGAACATTGACAATCCCTTAATTGCAGCAAGTTGGGCCGCAACACACTGAAGGCTTTGTCGCTCGCACAAATTCGCTGATGAATTTGCCTTCAACCTGTGGCGCAATCGCGTCCACATCAATTCCATGGCCGGTCAGGACCGTCCGGGCATCTTCCAGGCTGTAAACTCTGGTCGGCTCAATTTCTATTGACTCAAAACCTGCCTGTGTGAGCTTGGAAATATATTCATGGTCACCCAGGGCGCCTGCAATGCAGCCGACCCAAAGCAGCATGCTCTTGCGGATCTCCTCCGGCACCTCGCCGCGCACTACAACGTCAGACACGGCAAAGCGTCCTCCCGGCTTGAGCACACGGAATGCTTCCCGCAACACGCGGTCCTTGTCTGCTGAGAGGTTAATTACGCAGTTGGAAATGATGACATCAACCGAGTTGTCCGGCAGAGGAATGCTCTCAATCTCGCCTTTAAGGAACTCAACATTCGTGATACCGGATTTCCTCTGGTTCTCACGCGCAAGAGCAAGCATGTCATCTGTCATGTCCAGGCCATAGGCTTTTCCTGTTGGGCCAACGCGCCGTGCAGACAAGAGCACATCAATGCCGCCTCCCGATCCCAGATCAAGAACAGTCTCGCCCGGGTTGAGTCGGGCAAGCGCCGTGGGATTGCCGCACCCAAGAGATGCCTTTACTGCCTCTGCTGGAAGAATGCTGGTCTGTGAATTGTCATACAGGTCTCTGGTAATAGGATCAACGTCAGTCCCGCACGCGGCAGCGCCGCAACATGAATTGCTTTGTCCGGCCACAACCCTGCGGGCTGCTTCACCATATTTGGCTTGCACCACATCCTTGATCTCTTCCGGCATAACTACTCCTTTATTGCTCAACGGCAGCAGGCTATCTTTTGCGGTTCAACAACTTTGTTCCGGGTGCAGCATTCGGCATAAAGAAAGCCGAGCAGTTCTTCTAAAGCTGCTGTGTTCGCTGTGTAACGCAGGAAAGTGCTCTCTCTTTGAACCAGAACCAGGTCCTCATTCTTCAGTTTCTCTAAATGGTGTGACAGCGTGGAGTTGGCAATCTCAAGTTCTTCGCCGATTTCACCCGCCACCATCCCCTCGGGGTGGGCCATCAAGAGAAGCCGCAAAATTCGAAGCCTGGGTTCTGCCCCAATGGCTGAAAACCTGTCGGCAAATCGCGTGACATCTTGTGCGTTAGAATTCCTGGCCATACGCATCCTTCTATATTTCTACTAATATCGAAATACTATTGGACTGTCAAGAATGAACTTGTATTCAATCTTGTTCTTTATTAGACATTTGTCTTACACTACTCCTGTGCCCATTGATTACATGCAGATGCTGCTGGACCTGATGGAAGAGCGGCAGCAGTGGATTGGCAGGCGTGATGAGGCCATCCGCGAGATTTCACGCCTCTCGGAGCTGATACGCGCCACCATGAATATGGTCCCTGCGGAAAAGCTGGCGCGCTATGAGCCGATCTTTGAGCGCATTGAGCAGCGTCCTGCGGGGCTGTCGCTGGCGGTGCGCACGTGCTTCACCAAAGGCAAGGAGTGGATGACCCCGGTAGAGATACGCGATTCGCTCAAAAGCATTGGCTTCCCTTTTGAGAATTACAAGGCGAACCCGCTGGCTTCCATCCACACCACGCTCAAGCGCATGGTGCCTGCGGAGGTGGAAATGAAAACACTCAAGGACGGGCAAAAAGTGTATCGCCTGAAGAGCGCCGGAGAGTGGAAGCAGGCGTTTTCTGAGGCGCGCGAGTGGATGCGCAGCCACTATTCGGCAAACGCGCTGCCCGGTGGCGGCGTAGTTGTGGTGAAAAAACGCGGACAGGAAAAACCAGACAAAGAAGAAGCGGAGAAGCGCGGACAAAACAAAGAAGACGCGCAGAAATAAAAGTTAGCCGAAAAAGAAGAGCACAAAAGAAGGCAGCAAAAAAGATCGCGAAAAGAAGACCAGTTAAAAAGCCTAGTCAGGAAACGAAGCCACCAAAGGAGCCAAGCATGGACCGTCTGGAAGCGCATAGAAAATTCTTTGCCGACCTTATCACCACCACGGCCGGCGTTCCCAAAGGCCCGCTGAATGCTGCTTTTGTTGCGACGCCGCGTGAGCGCTTTGTTGGTCCCGGTCCGTGGAAAGTTTTTGCAGGAGGCGGCTACATCACCACGCCCACGGATGATCCGGCATTTCTTTATCAGGACATAACCGTGGCGCTTTCTGAAAGTGACAAGATCAACAATGGCCAGCCGGTGCTGCATGCTGTTTGCCTGGCCATGCTTAACCCGCGTGAAGGCGATACGGTGGTCCACATTGGCGCAGGTACGGGATATTACACCGCGCTGCTGGCGCATCTTACCGGTCCCACGGGGCAGGTGCATGCTTATGAAATCAACACGGCGCTGGCGGAGCGCGCGGCGGCAAACCTTTCTGACCTGCAGCAGGTCATTGTTCATGCGCAATCCGCGGCGGAAGGCACACTCCCTTCCGCCAACCTGATCTACGTGAATGCCGGCGCAACCGCGCCGCTGGAAATCTGGCTGGACGCGCTGCGTCCCAGCGGCAAGTTGCTCTTCCCTCTCACGCCCGATGGTCCCGGCGGAACTCCCGGCGCGGGCGCAATGCTGCTGGTCACGCGCACGCCCACGGAAAAGTTTGACGCTCGCTTCATTATGCCGGTGATGTTTATTCCCTGTGCCGGTGCGCGCGATGATGAGACCGCGAAAAAATTGGCTGAAGCTTTCAAGCGCGGCGATATGCAGAGCGTCCGTTCGCTGCGCCGCCACACGCCGCCGGATGAAACCAGTTGGTGCGCGGGCCGTGGCTGGTGGCTTTCCACGGCGGAAAACACATAGTCCTACTCTGGTTTTCTCGCGCTCATGCACTGCCCAAAGGGCCACGCTACTTTGCCAAGGCTAATGCCTTATTGATCTGCGGCTGATACTGCCTTACCCTTCAGCAACTTTTCTCGGCAGCTTTCCGGGATGCGCCCACCTCATAAGCGCTCTACGCCGGGTTTGCAAAAATTCTTGTTCCCCGCTCATTGGCAGATACCGCTCGAATCGTCTGCGTGCGGCAGTTCGACCGCAAGTCAATCTCATTCCGGGAGGTACTATGACGCGTCGAAAGGTCCCTTTGTTTTTATGTGCAATTTCCCTGGCAATTGCCTGCGCTGTTGTTGGCATTGCGCAGCAATCAGCAACGCAAGCGCC
>DASRCD010000275.1:0-2965 GCA_035653315.1 Candidatus Angelobacter sp. | reverse complement strand
ACTGAGGTCATAAAAAAAGCCAGCAGCGCTATCCAGTTTTGCGTGTCAGCAATGGTGAAAGTGCCCACTGGCGGCAGGAAAAAGAAATTCAGGCAGAGCGCTGCCGCAATCGACATGGGAATTGCGTAGCGTAAACCCCAGGCTGCCGCAATGGAGAGAATGGCCAAAAGAAAGGTCAGGGCTACGGTTGTAGGATTGACGTGCAGCAGTTTCGCGTATACAAAAACGATCAGCGCCATCAATGCGACGCATGCCAGGCCCCTCAGCGCACCCTGGGAAGATGCTTTCACGCGATTGATTGTATCTGATGCGGATGTAGTGAACCGAAAGGAGCATTGTGCCCAAAACGCCGGAACAATGGCTGGAGCAGGCGGCCCCGGAAAAGAAATTGGGGATATTCAAAGTGTTCCTGGGATATGCGCCGGGCGTGGGCAAAACCTATAACATGCTGAGTGAGGCCATCCGCAGAAGCAAGCGCGGTGAAGATGTCATCATAGGTGTGGTTGAGACGCACGGACGTCAAGGCGTGGCTGAACTCATCGAACATCTCCCCGCGGTACCGCGCCGCACTCTGGAGTATAAGGGCACAGCTTTTGAAGAAATGGATGTTAACGCAATCATTGAGCGCAAGCCCCAGGTGGTGCTGGTGGATGAGCTGGCCCATACAAACATTGAAGGCAGCAAGCATAAAAAGCGCTATGAAGACGTTCTGGAAATTCTGGATGCGAAAATTGACGTGCTCTCCACCCTGAATATCCAGCACCTTGAGAGCGTTACACCAACGGTACACAGCATTACCGGCATTCAGATCCGGGAGACCGTTCCTGACTGGGTGCTGGACCGCGCCAATGAAGTTGTGCTGGCGGACCTGACTCCGGAAGCACTCCAGACGCGCATGCGGCGCGGTGATATCTATCCTGTTGATCGTGCGGAAAAGGCGCTCAACAATTTTTTTCGTCCGGGAAACCTGTTGGCATTACGCGAACTTGCATTGCGGCACGTGACCCATTCAGTTGACCGCAGCCTGGAATCGTACTTGCAGCGCAAACAGATCGACCAGAACTGGGGCGTGAGCGAGCGCGTGGCTGTCTGCATCAGTTCCAATCCAGTATCGCAGCAGCTTATTGCGCGCGGGGCGCGTATGGCGCACGGGCTTGACGCCGCCTTCTATGTGATTCACGTTGAGACCGGCAAGGCCAGAAGCGGCGAGCGTTCGCGCTCGCTGGCAGTCAACATTCGTTTTGCTGAAAATCTTGGAGCAAAGTTCATTCAGCTAAAAGGGACCGTTGTGTCCACTACCGTAGCCGAATTCGTTCGCGAACAGAAGATCACGCAGGTCATTTTCGGGAGGTCAGCACTCCATGGCTGGAAAAAATATCTCTACCTTGCCGCTATGAACCGTTTTCTCGCCAATGCGCCCGCCGTTGATGTACACATGGTCACCCAGGAGTCTGACTAATGACGGAGCGCAGCCGCATTCTGGTTGTGGATGATGAGACGCAGATCACTCGCGTACTCAAAACGACCTTGCAATCGCAAGGTTACGAAGTAAAAACCGCCGGTGATGGTGAGGGCGCCCTGGACCTGGCCATGGATTGGATTCCCGACCTGATCGTCACTGATTTGTCCATGCCGCGAATGTCTGGCATTGAACTGACCCGCGCGGTGCGGGAGCGCTCGCAGGTGCCCATCATTGTGCTCTCAGTGCGCGAAGAAGAGAAGAGTAAGATTGATGCGCTGGATGCCGGCGCTGATGATTATGTGACAAAACCTTTCAGCGTGAATGAATTATTGGCGCGTGTGCGGGCCAATCTTCGCCGTGTAGCAATTACAAAAGAGGAATCAGCAGAGCCGCTGGAGAGCGGCGATTTCTATATCAATCCTGAGGCGCGAATAGTGCGTGTGCGCGGCAAAGAAATTCATCTGACCCCCAAGGAATTTGAGCTGCTGGTTTTTATGGCCCGCCATCCTAATAAAGTCCTGACCCACCGTGTGCTGCTCAACGCAGTGTGGGGCGGCGAAAGCGTGCAACAGCCTGAATATCTGCGCGTTTTCATAAACCAGTTGCGCAAGAAAATTGGGTCCGGCGACAAGCCACAATACATTGTGACCGACCCCTGGGTTGGATATCGGTTTCATCCCACCGGTGAAGCGCCTTTATAAACCTTTACGTCTTTCCTCATCGATTGATAACGTGCGTTCATAACCGTTCCCACAACTCTGCCTATGTTCCTGTACACGCTCGGCGGGAATCGCCCCGCAGCATTGCCGTGTGTATTTAGGCGCGGCACTCCTTACAAAACATTTACGGTTTCCCGACGGTCTCTTTATCTGCGCCGGAGTGCAATAGCTCATGTTGCATGTTGAAAAGATGACTTTCATCGCGGCAAAGCTTCCAATGTTCGGCATAACGATAGAGGACGCGCGACAACTCACAGCCGCAAAAAATGATTTGAATGGAAAAGGGCCACTTACAAATGAAAACGCGAATTCTGGTTACTCTGCGAATATGTGAACTGCTTATGCTTGGCGCGCTGTGTCAGACGATCTTACCCAGCCGGGTTCTTGCGCAATCAAACACGCCGCGACAGACCGCTGCCACTGAGGATTCAGTCACCGCAGGAACAAACGCCGGAGGCGCGAGCACAAACTCCTCCGCGACAAATGCGGAAATCATAGCGGAACTGGCACGGATGCGCGCTCGCATTGCGGAACTGGAAACGCAGCTTAAAGCGCAGCAGAACAGTACAAAGACTTTTGTCAGCGTTGCGATGCCAAAAGCCGAGAGAAAAGCTGCGGACACTGATATGGTATCCGCAAACTCTGTGTCCATTGCACGAGGCGGCAAGTCAGACGAGAAAAAGCCAGCAGAGCCTTTTGCCTACGCGGACTGGACCTGGCTGAACGGAAATCCACGCACTAAAGATGCGGTTTGGGACTCAAAGTTTTTCACGCCGGAAATACG
>DASRCD010000274.1:0-4204 GCA_035653315.1 Candidatus Angelobacter sp. | reverse complement strand
GCGATCTCCAGCAAAATCCTGAAGGATCTTTACGACAAAGCTTTTGCCGGCGGAGAAGACTTTGCCGCTGTCTATGAGCGGGAGAAGCCACAGCAGATTACCGATACGGCCGCGCTGGAAAAGATTATTGATGAAGTGATTGCTGCAAGCCCCAGGCAGGTTGAACAATATCGCGCGGGCAAAACCACGATGATCGGCTTTTTTGTGGGGCAGGTGATGAAAGCTTCAAAAGGGCAGGCCAAGCCGGAACTGATAAATGAGCTGTTGAAGAAGAAGCTGGGATGATAGCACTTCAAACCATGTTTTATTATCTTGTATTATGATGTATTACAATATAATATTATCGCTATGGACAAGCAGACCATAAGCTTCCGGCTCGACACAGAGAAAGTCACAGCTCTAGACGTTCTCGCAAAAGCGCTCGACCGGGACAGAACCTACCTCTTAAATGAAGCCGTGGAGGCGTACCTGGATACGCAGCAGTGGCAGTTAAAACATCTTCGAAAATCAATTGAGCAGGCTGACGCTGGGCATCTTACAGATCACGAGGAAGTGAAAAAGATGGCTGCCGGATGGCGTCGTAAGCGATGAAGATTCGTTGGACTGCTGTTGCGGCCAATGATCTTAAAGCCACCTACGAATATATAAGTGAAGACTCCATCACACATGCCAACACGCTGATTGAACGTATTCTTTCCAGCATTGAAATGCTTGAGCGTTATCCCAATCTAGGACGTGAAGGCCGGCTGGAAGGAACCAGAGAACTAGTTATTACCGGAACACCTTTTCTGGTGTTTTATAGAATCAGACGGAACCAGGTTGAGATTCTTGGAGTGCTGCATGCAGCCCGAAAATGGCCTGACTCCGTCTGACTGTGAACAAAATCTATTTCGTTCTATGTCCATGCGAATTCTTCGGGCCTGTCGGTTTGTTCTTCAGGCTGTCATAAAGAATTTCGGTAAACATATCGGTCTTGATAAAGCCCTGTCCCCATGAATCCCATTTGGCCAGGACTTTTTCTTTTTTAAGCTGATCAAGCGTTTTACCCTGCTTGATTCCAGCAGCAACGGCGGCTGAGGTCTCTTTCAGAACGGCAATAAACTTTCGCAGGTCTTCTTTGGTGGCCAGCGGGCCGTGGCCGGGAATGATTTTTACATCGTCAGGAACTTCCGCCAGGACTTTTTCGTCTCCGGCAATCATGCCTTGCACGCTGCCGCCACTGTCAATATCGATGAAGGGGAACATTCCGCCGTTAAAAAAATCATCGCCCATGTGGACTACGTTGGACTGCGTGAAGAAAATAACACTGTCGCCATCCGTATGGCCGTTAGGAAAGTGGATGGCTCGAATGTCTTCACCATTCAGGTGGACGGAAACTTTATCTTCAAAGGTGATAATAGGCAGCGCGCTCTTGTCCGCGGGCTTGGTTTCACCAAAGCGGCCTTTTCCACCACTAGCCAGGCGCTTGCGCACGTTTTCCTGGGCCACGATAGGCGCTTTTTCGCCAAAGTGCGGATTGCCGCCGGTATGGTCGCCATGCCAGTGCGTGTTCAGCACCACTTTGATGGGCTTATCAGAAATGCCTTTCAGCGCGGCCTCAATTTTGTCTGCCAGGGGAAGGAATTCATCGTCGACAATCACAATGCCGTCATCACCAACGGAAGCACCGATGTTGCCGCCTGAACCTTCCAGCATATATACGGTCCCAGCCACTTTTTGCACCTTCATTTCAACCTTGCTGAAATCCTGGTCTTGCGCATGGGCCAAAATCGCGCCACAAAAAACACTGCAACACAACGTCAGAAGAACCTTCCGCATGAACTCTCCTTGGCAAAGCAAACATTATTAGTTTTGAAACGCACAATCTTAGTGATGACAAGCCATGAGTTCAAATAAAATTCATGCCTGTTGGAAATCTGCTATATATAAAATTTAACGATTCCATTTGAGCTATTTCTTGGAGGGGCATTATGCCTTCAGTGCAACACGTCTCAGCCAAAAAGGGTGACGTTATCCTGCTGGTCGGCACCATGAAAGGCGCATTTATTCTGCGCTCAAACGGCGCACGCAAGAAATGGGACGTAGGCGGACCGTACTCTATTGGCTCGCCAGTGTATGCCATGGCATTTGACCAGCGGCAAGGCCGGAATCGAATATGGTGGGCCCAGCAGAGTTTTCGCTGGGGCACAGTGCTTTGCTCAACGGACGATTATGGCAAGACGATTACGGAGCCGGAAACGTATTCAGTGAAGTTCCCGCCGGAATCAAAGCTGGCGCTCAAAAACATCTGGCAGATATGCCTTGGCCGGGCCGATGAGCCTGACAAACTTTATTGCGGCGTTGAACCCGCTGCGCTTTTTGAATCGCATGATGCAGGCAAGACTTGGGCGCCAGTAAAGGGATTGCTCGATCATCCTCATCGCGAGCGCTGGGTGCCAGGCGGCGGAGGCATGTGTCTGCATACGATTTTGCCTGACCCCGTAAACCCCAAACGTATGTTTATCGCCATCTCAACAGCAGGCACCTATCGCACGGACGATGGCGGAGCAACATGGCAGGCGCGGAATGAGGGAGTGCGCGCGGAATTTCTTCCGGAAAAATATCCGGAATTTGGCCAGTGCGTGCACAAGATTGTGCAGCATCCGGCCAGGCCGGAACGGTTGTTCCTGCAAAACCATTGGGGACTGTATCGCAGCGATGATGGCGGCAATTCCTGGAAAGACATTGCCAATGGCGTGCCCTCTGATTTTGGGTTCTGCATGGCTATCCATCCTCATAACCCAGACATGGTTTACATTGTGCCGATTGAATCAGATCAATACCGCTGCACGCCGGAAAACAAGCTGCGCGTTTATCGCACGCGCAATGCCGGTGAAAGCTGGGAACCGATGACACGCGGTCTGCCGCAGAAGAATGCCATGGAAACCATCCTTCGCGATGCGCTGGCAACGGACACCTGCGATCCTGCCGGTATCTACTTCGGCACGCGCAGCGGCAAAGTGTATGGATCAAGCGATGACGGCAAGTCATGGCAGATGATTCTGGAAGGATTGCCGGCGGTGGTGTGTGTGCGTGCGGCGCTGGTCGGCGGAGAAAGTAACCATTCACCTCGCAAACGTGGAAGCGCGGAGAAGAAGAAGTCGCACAACAGAGCTTCTAAAGCAGTTCGCAAGACATCTGGTCGCAAGCGGACTGCAAAGAGATAAGCCATGCCGGTCAGCATTCGTATCCCCACGTATCTGGCTGTTTTTGCCGATGGGAAATACACGTTTGCGCTGGAAAACTCTCCAGCTACTGTTGCCGCGGCCCTGGATTCACTCTGGAAGCTGCATCCTGCGTTGCGTGACAGGATTCTGGATGAACAAGGCGAAGTTCGGCAACACGTGAACATTTTTGTGGGCGAAGAAGCTATCCGCTTTGCCGATGGCTTGAATACGAAGGTGTTGGAAGGCATTGAAATACTGATTGTTCCGGCAGTAAGCGGAGGTTAGCTTCATTTCAAGATGGAGAAGCAACGAGCAGATTCACAAGCCGGTTAGCCTAAGCTAATCAGCAATTAATGAGATATCGCAAAAGGCAAAGACATTCAAGGGCAAGCTCTGAACCATGGTCCCCAATTCCATTCAGGTTTAATCCGGCTTTAACCCTGTTGAACCAATGGATTCACCCGTTTGACGTGAGCAGCGCGTGGTGTTACGGTCAATTGTTAACTGATAGAGGCGGTTGACTTTGCAATGATCACACCACAAATTCCCCCTTTAGCATCAATGTTTGTTTCCGTGGTTTCCATGATCGCCGGCAATCCTGCCTTCACCCACGCCGGAAACTTTTTCTCCATGACTGGTGGCTTAGCTTTCATGATAGGCGGCGAGGTTTTTACCCTGATACGCCAGACCGGCGCGGTGGCGCAGGTGGTGCTGGTGATTCTGCTGATTTTCAGCATCATGTCTTGGTCAGTCATCCTGACCAAGTGGTCTGCGCTGAAGCGGGCACGGGCGCAGAGTGGACGGTTTTTGCGCGCCTTCCGCAAGGCGCAACGCCTGCAGGATATTGACGCGATTTCTGAGCAGTTCAAACCCAGCCCGTTAGTCACTGTATTTGACAATGCCTATGATGAGTTCCGCCGCCAGGGAGAAGGCAACATTACGGCGGTGCAGCGCGCGGCGCAGATCGCTTCTTCAGAAGAGTTGACGCGGCTGGAGCG
>DASRCD010000273.1:0-2870 GCA_035653315.1 Candidatus Angelobacter sp. | reverse complement strand
CAAGAGCTTGCTTCTGCAACATCCGGCGATGTCATATTGCAGGAATGGTGGCAATACACCGAGCCCAAACTCCTGGGTGCTTCATCTCTGGGAGAAATTGAAAAAGCGTTTCAACAAAAGTGGGGCGAAATCATTTCAATTGCGGAAAATGAATCCACCATGCAATTTGAGAGCCGTGCTTTGCAGAGCAAAGTGGAGCAATTATTTCCTGATCTCGGGGCTGGCTACTATCCGGTTCGCTATTTCTGCCCCGACATTATGCTGGCTGCCGAAAGCGTAGAAGCGATCCTGAAAGGCGAGGTGCTTTATGTTTTGGGAGAGGTGCATTCAGGCAAAAACACTTTGTGCCATGCCGCCCTGGTAGAACAACATCCTGATCGCAGGGAATTAGTGGAAGCTACACAGTGGGACCTCTCAAAAAGCTGCCTGAAAATCATTAACACACTGGCCGATGAGACAACCATGGTTCGCACCAGTGAGAGTGTGTTTCGCCCTGCGGATTATTTCTTAGCAACCACGGCAGATTCGGTGCCGCCTACTGGGTTCGATTCCCACCCAATGAGCGATCTTTTACTGAAAGAACAGGGAAAAGAACTTGAGGCAGTCAGCCGGAGTAGCGGCCGGCGTTTCCATATCCTTGAAGCATTTTCTGATCTTCTATTTGCTTTTGTTATGAACAAAGCCAAGTGGGTTCCACCATCTCGTCATGTTCCCCGGGTGCTGATCGATAAGCTGGTAGTTCATCGCGAAACATGGCGCTTCTGCAGCGACGAACTTAATTTTGCCACGGAAAAGGATGAAGCCCAGCGTTTTCTTGGCGCAAGAAAATGGATGAAGGACAGTGGCGTCCCCCGAGAGATGTTCGTCAAAAGTACCATGGAGGTAAAACCCTTCTACGTGAACATGGATAGTCCTGTGCTCGTAGAAATTCTTTGCCGCACAGTGCGTAGGATGAATTCTTCCAGTGGGTCAGGAGGCGAAATTGTTTTTTCAGAGATGCTCCCCGGAGCTAAACAACTTTGGCTCCGTGACGCAGAGGGTGCAAGCTATACCAGTGAGTTGCGTTTTGCCGTCGTCGATCTTAAGGCACGATCCTATAGCACGGATCACGTTATTTAGTGGAATGTGAGCTGAGCTCATTAGCAGTGTTGACGTCTGTTGTGCTTCGCCAAAATTAAAGCGCACCATGGTCAAGCACATTGCGAGCTTTTTGCAATTGGACAGTAGTGAACGGTACGATTTTAGCTAACTCACTGATTCAAAAAAGGAAATTGGGGTGGGTAGTGGGGGTCGAACCCACGACATCCAGAGCCACAGTCTGGCGTTCTGCCACTGAACTATACCCACCACATCAGCAGGACACCATTTTACACGATTTAAAACGCATCCGCATGAGAACCCAAGGCAGAGTCCTATGCCATGCTGCCATTCAACATTAACTAAGCAGCATGGCATAAAGCCAGCGGTTTCTCTGCCAGGCAATGCTCGACCTGTTTGATACTGGTTATCTGGCGACGCGTTGGTCTGCCATGCTGTTATCGGCTGCCACAGTGGCTCTGTGTTGAGGAGGAACGCAAACATGGTCTGAAGGTATCACCTCACGCCAGACAAAGCCGCTCACGCATGTGTCAGGTCCGGATACTCCGCCATTTTTTGATTTGCGGGCAGCAGCGCTGGCGTTATCTGCAGCTGCTTCTGCTCGCGTGGCTGGCGGCACACACACATGATCGTTACGAATTGCTTCCCGCCAGACATATCCTTGTTTGCAGGTGTCGGAACCGTAAGGATGCGGAGGTGCGCGATGTTCTGCCGCTTTTGCATTGTCTGCGGCGGTTTCATCCCTGCGCTGCGGGGTAACACAAACATGATCTGAAGGAGTAGCGGCGCGCCACACAAACCCTGGCAGGCATGTATCAGCGCCATAGGCTCCGCCGGTTTTTGAAACGTGCGCAGACGCATTGGCATTGTCCATGGCTGCAGCCGTTCGCGTTGCAGGAGGAACGCAGACATGATCATCCTTAGTGGCTTCGCGCCAGACAAGGCCCTCCTGACATGCATCTGGCGTGAATGATTGGGTTTGCAGATTATTCAGGTGCAGGCTCTCTAAACTCAGGCCAAGGCAAGCGCCGCATGCAAATTTATCGCAACTTTGCCAGTTCTGGTTTAAAGACAAATAGTGGCCGTTATCGCAAACCATGACAACGCCATAGCAACTTGTCCTGGTCTGTAATGCTGCGCAGCCTTTATCATTGTTGCTGGCACACAAGACCTTGTGTCCGGTGACGCAATAGCCGCCGTCTCCGGAATCGCTTACGCCTATTTGCCTTTCATTTTTTTCGCATTTTCCGTCACAGAAAGGTGCTGTACCGCGCCACACACCCTGAGCTGAGGCATGCAATGCTGTGAACGCAAATATGGTGGCAATAGCAAATGTGCTCCCGCTGAATTTGTGCATGCGAAACTGGCGGAAGACGGCCTTGAGAATTCGAGAAAAGTTACCCAAACAGCTAAACGCGAGCTCTTTCATGGAGTGGATTCCCTTGTGATTCAATTATTGACATCCATGATTAGTGACATGAAAAAGGGAATTGTTTCACCATGAGGGCCTGAACATCATGAGTAATGCGTTCCAAAATGGAAAATACTTACGGTTGCTTGCGGCGATATTGATACGGATTTGACCATCTAAAATGCACAGCTTTGGGGATGAATGTGCAATGATCCAGGTGGCTTTCTCGATTTCAGGCTGCCTGGCGAAGAAAGTCGCTGCGCACGCGCTTCACGCCTACCTTGTCAAAATCCACTACAAGATGTGCGCCGGACATTTCCACCACTGCTCCCATGCCGAATCGTTTGTGTTTTACCTGATC
>DASRCD010000272.1:0-11583 GCA_035653315.1 Candidatus Angelobacter sp. | reverse complement strand
CAAAGGATAGTCACGCGCCCAAATATGAAGTCCCCGGCCATTGTCGTAATTGCTTTCTCTCTGATTTTTGGAGTTGCTGGCTCCCTTTTTGGCCAGCCGACACAAACTCAATCAACACAAAATGAGGTTTTGCAGATTGTGGCCAAAAGCCAGGAAGCGTTGCGCGACCACGACGAGCAACGCGCTCTTTCGCTGATAAAAGATGGACTGATCAAATTTCCTAATGATGAAAACTTGCAGATCCAATTGGCACGTATTTATGTGGAACAAAAGCAGGACCGGCAGGCAATCGGATTATTGAATGCGATTCTGCTGGCGAATCCTGATAGCAGGAATGCGAAGCTGGAACTGGCTGAAATCTATGGCTATCGGGAAAATTACAGGCAATCTGACCGACTCTATCGCGAAATCATCACGGCCAATGCGGATGACGAAGCAGCTTCACTCGGGTTGGTGCATAACCTGATTCTTGAAGGAAAGAAGGATGAAGCACGGCAGGAACTGCAACAGGCTTTCACGCGTCATCCTTCCAGCCTGGAATTGCAGCAATACAGCGATTATCTGACGGCGAATCCGGGTGAAGGTAGCTACAGGAAAGCACATCGCCTGCAAAACACAGAGTCATTCTTCAGCGACACTTCAGGAAACCGCTCAGTCTATTCCGGCCAGGGGATGGTGTATCAGTTCAGCAAAAATTTTACCGGCCGCACGCGCATGGAAGAAACCGCGCTCTGGAAAACAGGGACGTTCACTGAAACCCTGATTACCGGCGATGCCGAGGGTAGATACCGGTTAAACAAATACGTTGCTGTGCGCAGCAGCCTGGGCGCGGTGCGGTTCACAGATGCCATCAGCAAGCTTCTTTATGCGGGCGATGTGGAACTTTATCCGCTGAAAACCCTTTCCCTTTCCGGAGGGTTTGCGCGTTATCCCATTTCTCCCACGTTTGATTCCACAGCTTTTGATCTGCTTTCAGAAGGCTGGCACAGCCGCGTAAATTATCAGGCGCATAACTTTTCCATTACTGGAAGCCTTTCTCTTACACACTATTCTGATGGAAACCACGGCGAGCGTGAATGGGGAGAAGCATTGCGCTGGTTCCCCTGGCATGACAACCAATTTGCCATCGGCGGAGGATATGCCTTCCGCCATATTCACTTTGCCAAAGACCTGAACCACGGATATTTCAGCCCTGACCAATATCGCAGCCATCTTGGAGCGGCAGGGTTCCGCATGAAACTGGGCAGGCATTATCGGGGCGAGTATATGGGCTATGGCGGCGGCGAATTGCTGGCTGCTTTTGAAGACTACACGCCCGCCGGTGAAGTGCTTTTGAAAAATGATTTTTACTGGGGGCCGTGGGACCTGTCCGCGGACTACTCTTATTACCACCTGATACAAACCACCGGCGCATTCCGCGCGAATGCCGTAACGATAACTTTTGGATACAAGTTTTAACCGGTCTTATAGGGCCAGGAGAGGCTCAGGATGTCTGGCAACGAAAAGAATGGCAATTTTAGAGTCTTGATTGTGGACGATGATGATTCTGTCCGCAGCTTTTTGAGTTCGGTGCTGGCTGCGGAAGGCTATGCATGTCTCACGGCAAACAGTGTGGCTTCAGCAGAAGCGATCCTGCGCCAGGAACCTGTGCAGCTTGCTTTGCTGGATCTTTATCTGGGCACGGCGAATGGACTGAATGTACTTGACCTGATCAAGGTGCTTCAGCCGCAATGCGCCTGCGTGATTATGACGGCGCATACCAGTGTTGAAACTGTGACCAAGTCGCTAGGCTCAGGAGCGATTGAATATCTGGGCAAGCCTTTATTGATTGATGATTTGTTGAATCTGGTCCACAAGGTGCAAGCCAGCCGTCGAGAGCCGAGTGTCTCAACCGCGAAAGTGGATGAAGGCCCAGAAACAGCAATCATTGGACGAACACCGAAGATGCTGGAGGTGTATCGTGCGATTGCGCGGGTTGCGCCCAGGGAAGCCAGCGTTTTGATTCTTGGCGCCAGCGGGACGGGAAAAGAGCTCGTCGCGCGGGCTTTGCATGATCACAGCGCCCGGGCACATATGCCTTTTGTACCCGTCAATTGCGGCGCACTGCCTGAAAATATTTTGGAAAGCGAGCTGTTTGGCCACGAAAAAGGGGCTTATACCGGAGCGGACAGCAGCCGTCCGGGATTGTTTGAAGCAGCGCATGGCGGCACTCTGTTTCTGGATGAAATTTCTGAGACCAAGCCAGGGTTCCAGGTAAATCTTTTGCGCGCGGTGCAGGAGCAGCAGATCCGCAGGGTTGGCTCACACAAATATACGTCGATCAATGTGCGTATTCTGGCAGCAAGCAATCGTGAGTTGAGCAAGCTTATGAGCGATGGAAGGTTTCGCGAAGACCTTTACTATCGCCTGAGCGTTGTGGTGATCAATCTGCCGAGTCTTGAAGAACGGCGTGAAGATATTCCTTTGCTGATTCAGCACTTCCTGAAACGTTCTAATCTCAAAAGTAAGCGTTCCATCACCATTACAGATGCGGCGGTAAAGCTTCTGGCCAATGCTCCGTGGCCGGGGAACGTGCGTGAGTTGGAAAATCTGGTGGAGCGGCTGGCAATCTTCTGCACCTCAGGCGAGATTGGCGTGGCCGATGTGGAGCATGAGCGGCAGATTGTCCGCACAAACGGCGTTCCGGATAACACACCTCCTACTACGCTGGAAGACATGGAACGGCAACATATTATGCGGGTGCTGCAGGAGCATGCGGGAAATAAATCCAAGGCAGCGCGGGCGCTGGGCATTGAACGCAAAACGCTGTACCAGAAGGCGCGGCGGCTGGGAATTGATTTGATGGTGGGATGATCAAACTGTTTTCCAATGCGAGAAATACAAAGCCCATCACCTGGGGCCGCTGGATCAGGCTCAATGTGGTGCTGCTGGGACTTGTGTTTCTTGTTGGCTTGAGCTTTCCTGTTTCCACCCTGAGCCAGAAACTGAATGATTTCTATTTCCGCTTGCGCCGGCCTTTGCCTGCTTCCACGAATGTTGCCCTGGTGCTGATTGATGATGCCTCACTGGCCCACTACGGGCGATGGCCATGGCCTCGCGCTGAGTTGGCTAAATTGCTTGCAGCAGTGAGCCAGCAACAGCCAAAGGCCATTGGCATTGATGTCCTTTTGCCCGAAGCTGAAGACGAACAAAATGATAGCGAATTGACCAAGGCAATTCAGGCAGCGCCGAATGTGGTTTTAGCGGCAAAGATTTCCAGTTCGCCGACCGGCAATTTATGGATTGATCCGCTGCCGCGTTTTGCGCAGGCGGCCAAAGGCGTGGGCCACGTTCAGGCGATTATCGATTTTGATGGCCTTTGCCGCAGTGTTCCAGTAGAGGAACCAAGCGCTGATGGATTGCGGGAAGCTTTTGCCATTAAGCTGGCGAGGCTGGTGAAACCGCAGGCAGAATTTCATAGAAATTTTGAGCCCGGAGGCCCAGGCGTTGAGCGTATGAAAATCGCTCCGCCGCTATTGATTGACTATAGGCATCAATATGAGCCGGGAGAAGCCAGCCCACCTTTTGATGTTGTTTCAGCGGGTGATCTGCTTGGAGGTCAGCCCGCCCGGCAATTGGCCGGAAAGGTTGTGCTGATCGGGTTTGGGGCAATCGACGTAAGCGACAGGTTAATTACTCCGGTCAGCAATCAATTACCAATGCCCGGTGTGGAAATTAATGCCAATGTAGCGGACATGATACTGAGCGGCAGGATGTTGACGCACATTGGAAATGTAAGCGAGTTCCTGATTCTAGTAATGATGAGCGTGGCGGCGCTGTGGATTGTGGTCCGCTATCCCGGCGTGCGCGGATTACTGGCGCTCAGCAGCATGGTTATTGGCGGATATTTTGCGGCATATTTCCTCTTCCGCGATTATCACCTTCTGCTGTCTTATGGACCGTTGCTGATCGCCGGAGTGTTGGCTGCGCCAATTGCACAGCTTGAGAACCTTTTGATTGTGGATCGCGAAGTTACTTTGCGTCTGCAGCAATTGCAGCAGACAATCAGTCCATTGAAAACTTACGATGCGACAAAGACTATAGCCAAATCTTCAACCAGCGGCTTGCATTGGAAGCTGACGGCTTTGAAGGAACTGCAGGCTGAATTGTCGTCGCTCTATTCCTTTAACCAGACCCTGCTGGAAACCATGCGCGAAGGACTGGCCGTTTATGGAGCGGATGGGACTCTGCGCTTCAGCAATGCCACGTGGAAAAAATTCTGCGAACGCCAGGAAATTGCTACGGACAGGCTCTCAGCGGTCACGCAATTAGCTGGTGGCTGGAAAGAGCTGGCCGGTCTTCCCAAAGAAACTGCATGGATAGAAGCTGAAGTTCCACTGGAAGAAGAGTTGTGGCTGTTCCGCGCGGCGCGGCTGCCCTGGACCTCTTTTGCGGAAGAAGGCGCATTGCTGCTGATTGCAGAAGACATCACGGCACGCCGCCAGCGCGACCAGGCACGCTCAGAAGCTTTAAGTTTTGTGACGCACGAACTTCGCACACCCCTGATTTCCATTCAGGGTTTTTCTGAGCTTTTGATGCGGTATCCTAACTCTCCGGCCAGCGTTGAAGCGCCAGCTACAATTTTTCGCGAGACCAATCGCCTTGTGGCGATGATTAACACCTACCTTGAGGTGTTGCGTCTGGATGCAGGCGCGCGTCCGCTGCGGCTTACGCAAACGAATATTCGCGCCATGGTGGAGCATGTGGAAAAGGTGGTCCAGCCGTTGGCTGCATCGGCCAAAGTCCCGGTAAAAGTAGAAATCGAGAGCAAAGATGGGACCGTAGTCTGCGATGAAACACTTATCTCCGGCGCACTGCTTAACCTGGTGAGCAACGCTATTAAATACGGATCGGCGGGAACGGAAGTGCTGGTGCGCGTAAGCTCATGCGCGGAAGAGATCCAGTTTGAAGTGCAAAACTCTGGGCCGGAAATTCCTGAGGCAGAGTTGGAACAGTTATTCGAGCGCTTTTACCGGCCCGCCCGCAGCGAATCCATTCCGGGCTGGGGGCTGGGACTTAATTTTGTCCGACGGATATCACAGCAGCACGGCGGGAAAGTTCATGTAAGCAGCAACAAAATCTCTGGCACCTCGTTTTCATTTACGTTGCCGCGAGGGGCCATGGAAGTTACAGAGGTACTGCCATGAAAAACAAATTGGTTTTTACAGTCTTAAGCTTGATGCTGTATTGCAGTTACGCCTTGGGACAGGAATCAGCGCCCGCGGTTGTCAATGCACCGTATGCCGGCGCAACCATTACGGATTTTAAGGGAAAGATCAGCATTCAACTTCCTTCACAGAAGCTGAGCGCGCCGTCACGCGGCGAGGTATTGCCGCCAGAAACAACGGTAAATACAAATGACGGCCGCTTACTGCTGCATTTATCAGATGGCAGCGATATTCTGGTGCGCCCGAATACCAGGCTGGTGCTGAAACAACCTGAGACAAGCGGCTGGAAATACTTCCAGATTTTGATCGGCCGCGTGCGCACACAAATTCAGAAACACCTGAATGGAACGCCCGCATTCCAGATTGGCACGCCGAGCGCGGTGATTTCAGTGCGCGGGACAAAATTCAACGTGGAAGTGGACCGTCGCGGCTTTACTGAAGTGGATGTGGACGAAGGCGTGGTTGAACTGGAAGCAACTTCAGGCCAGGGAGAATCTGTGCTGATCACAGCAGGATTTTCCAGCCGCGTTGGCATGGAAACAGGTCCGGAAGTTCCCCGCCCCACACAGGATTTGCGCCCGCAACTTGACCGTCCTAGCCGCAAGGATGAGAAAGGCATTGGCGGCGATGATGACGATTCCATGAAGAAGCTGCTGGCGTCAGACCACAACTCAAACTCTGGCGACCATCATAACGGTGGCGGCAATGATGGGCCGGGCTCCAGCAATGGCAATAGCTCATCGGGCGGATCTGACAATAGTGGCAACAGCAATAGTGGAAGTAGCGGTTCGTCAGGCTCTGATGGTGATCGTTCTTCCGGCAGTGATGACCACGATCATGGAGACGATCATAGGCACGGAGGTGGTAAGCCGCCGGGGTTCTTTGATCTTCAATAGTAAGTATTTGTTGAGAAGTTGAGAAAGTATTATGGCGACTTTTGCTTTAAGAGTCGCCTTTCTTTTTGCCTTGAAGCAACTATCCTCATCCATAGCTGTGTCCAGAAAACACACGATGGGTTACATCCACCCAGCATCCCAGCCTAAAAAGCCGCTTTTCCACTGAAAATAAAAGGTTTATCTCTCATACATGCTTTGGAACCAAAGCTGCTTTTATTGGGTTGGTAAGCATGGCTTCCCCCTGTGCTTACCCGCCTGAATAGGAAAAGTACAGCTTTGAAAAGCACACTACAAACCGTGAAGAACAGCACCTTTCCCGAACCTCGATATTGGGACAAGGACACCGTTAGTTCGCGGTCTGATAGAAGCTTCGGGCATGTACAAGGGAGCGATACCAATGAGGTGCCGCCCGGCTATCAGAGCGCGGTTGATAGTACTCTACTTGTACACAACGCCACTCGAATCGAATTTTTCAGAAAGAAATCTTGGAGGCCCAATGAAAAGGGTTTATTTATTTACAGTTCTCTGTGTTGTGTTTGCTTTGATGCTGACAGGTTGCGGAGGCGGCAACAATACCGTAACCGCTGCTTCGCAAAGCGGCAACGTTACCATTCAGACCGGAGACGCGGTCAATGATCAGGTTGTAAAGTTTGAACTGAGCATAAGCTCCATTACTCTTACTGGCGTTAGCCCAACCGCCACCACGGGGAACCTGCTCGCAAAAACCAGCGAAGTAGAATTTGTGCACCAAGCTGGCACGCTTGAGCCGCTTACGCTTGCCAATGTCCCGCCCGGCACGTATAACGGCGCGACTTTTACGGTTTCAGGTCCTGAAGTAACAGTCATTAACGCTGGAGTACCGACAAAAATTCCGGCCACTCTTTCCAATGCCACGGTGAACGTAACTTTCGCCAACCTGACAGTTGGCTCCTCGCCGTTGTTCATTAACTTTGATCTGGACCTGGCAAATTCCATTACGTTGAATGGAGCACCGCCAACCTCGGCTACCGTTAACCCGACATTTACAGTAACTTCTACCACCGTCGCGCCGAACCAAGGCAATGAAGACGACAACGACGGCGAGAATGACGACATTCATGGCAGCGTGAAATCCATCAGCGCTCCGAACTTCACCGTGACTACCAACTCAGCGGACATCTCCTTTGCCACGGATGCGAACACCAAATTCAAGGACGGCATGAACTCCCTGGCTGACCTGCATGTTGGTGACATTGTGGAAGTCGATTCAGTGACCAAGTCCGATGGCACCAAGCTGGCGACCCACATTGGCAGAGAAAGCGACAATAAGGGTGAAGAGTTGGAAGGCATTATCTCCGCCACAACCGGCACGCCTGCAACCCAGATTACAATTGCCCATCAGGTGGATTCAACCAACAGCGCAAGTACTGCTCCCACCACGGTGGACATCAGCCTGAACGCCAGCACGCAGTTCGAAGTGCGTACAGACAAACTGAACCTGAGCACAACGCCGGCCTTTGATGCCAGCAACATTGGCAAGGGCCAGCGCATTGAAGCAGACGCCAATGGTACAACCGCACCGATCCTGGCCGCGAAACTGAAACTCCGCGAGCAGGCACTCTTCGGTACAGTAGCCACCACGCCTGCACCGGGTGCGTCCGGCTTCACGCTTACGCTCAGCCCAACTTCGGCTTTTGCCACTTTGACCGGAGCCACAAGCATCCCTGTGACGATCGTCAATGGCACGAACCTGCAAACAACCCCATCGGCCGGTGCAACCGTTCGCGTGCGTGGTCTGGTGTTCTTTAACGCCGGAACCTACACCATGATTGCAACCCGCGTGGACAATAACAACTAAAGTTCCTCTACCCAACGCTTGAAGGCCTGCTTCGGCAGGCCTTCTTTTTTAATTCCAGAATGATTTTCAATTGCGAACCTGTTATGAAAATGTGGCACCGGACATTAGAGCGGGTTGCAGAGACGATGTACCTTGACGGTTTACCTCAGTGGCTGAAGCCGGGTTTCAACAGCATACCGCAGACATAAATGCCTGCTCACTCCGGCGCAGGACACAGTAACTCTGCAACTGTTTTACGGCTTGGCATAAGCCAATGCATTCAATTCGCTTTCAGGAACAATACGGATCTCAATGGATCCTTCCTGCGGCAGAGCGTCCAAAGGCAGACGATCACGCCAGATAGAGAACCGGATTTTCAGGATGTCCCGTGTACCAGCATTTAAAAGATCCAGAGGAACCTGGCATTCAAAAATAGAATTTAACTCCACGTGGATTGAGTCAGAGGCCTGCGCCTGATGGCCATCTTCTCCAAACTTCCAGGAGCGAACTTGCCCGCCAGAAATGTCTGCCTGCAATCGATTTACCTGTACCAAACCTGAAGTCTTATGGCTGAATGATTCAATCGTTACGACCAGACAAGTATCTCCATTGGCCCATTCAGCAGCGGGTTCCATAAAATCCAGCCGACAGTAGAGATTTTCACTATCGATTCCCGCATATCCTGTGTCGAGGAGGAACAGCTTTCCGTGCATTGCGGAGGAATGGCGGTCCGCAACGTGAGTGGCCGCGCCCAACCATTCGAAATAGCCGATATTCCTCCCATCAATTGCAGGATGGATATAGGCCGTTTGCGGAGTGAACTGAGGCTGGGCATGCATACCGGAAATTGGCTGGGCCAGACTATCCGGCGGGACACCGCCAAGCGCAAGATAAATATTGGAGAGATGCTTGCGATATAACTCGTCAAAATCGCGATCATTGGCGGAATGGTGCTCCGGCCCATACCACCAATTCCAATCGCTGCCTTCCGCAATGAGAAGTTCTTCATAGGCCAGCGCACGCTGCTCCGGAGAGACGCCGGCGGACTTTTCAGCAAAATAATCACGCGCGGCAGAAAGATGGTCCCACGCTGTATTGTCTTCCGCCGCGCCGATCCAGATGTCAAAGTTGGCATTAATCCAGGATCCAGGAAAGATAGAAGTCAATTTTTGCGGCGAGGATTCACGCTCTATGGCTTCTGAAATAGTAAGCGCGTGGATGGAAGAATCATTTTGAATACCGTCATACAAGCGTCGCAGGAATTCCCGCCCGGATTGGGGATAGTATTCCCAGGCATTTTCTCCATCCAGAATAATGGGAACAGTGGCGGTCTTTCCCTTCTGCAAAAGCGGTTCAGCGGCCTGCTTGATACGGCGGATAAAATCAGCAGCCGCCTCTTTTGCGGGAACGCCTGAATATACAAATCCAATCAGGTCAGAAAGCGAGTGGTCGCGGAAGACGATATTGATTTCCGCCGTGTTCTGCTGCCAGCGGAAAATCTGATAAAGCTGCTGTGCACTGGCGGATGAGAGACGCCCAGCGCCATCGCGCTGAAAAATTGTTTCAACTGAACGGCCAAGGACGCCTTCATCCGTGGCCACCCACTGCAATCCTAACTCATGCGCAATGGCAAGAACTTCATTGGAAACGCTTCCCTCCGAGGGCCACATGCCGCGTGGACGCACCCCGAACACCTGTTCATGCAGGGCAAGACCGCGAGCAATCTGCTCCCGCGCATCTTCAGGATGGCTGAACCTGTGGGATGGGAGCGGCAGGCCACTGTGAGAAGCTGCGCCCATGTCTGTATCGCAAAGCAATGGAAGAATGGGATGGTAAAAAGGCGAGGTAGAAATCTCAATCGCATTCCGTTGTGCTGCTTCCGCGTACGCAGGCAAAACTTTGGCCAGAAAGTCCCGCTGTTTCTGAACAACCAATTCTTGGTCCTCATGGGTATAACTGCGGCCTTTGCCGATCAGTTCACGCACGTCAGGATCGTCAAGAAAAAATTCATCCATCCAGGCAATCTGGGAGAGCACTTGAAGATCGGTAAGATCAGCGTTGCTCATGCGACGGGCTTTGGCCTGAGTCTCCTGAGGAGTTCCATGGAAGTCCTGCCATAGTTCGCGGTAACGCGGATAACGGCCAATCATATTGTCAGGATTGGCTTGAAATAAATATTGAATGGCGAACAGCCGCTCCGGCAACCCCATGACCGAGGCCGGATCAGAAGCTGCCTGCAAAAATGGATCTTTGGCGTTGCCGGAAACGTAGTCCTGAATCTGCGCGATCAGGCCAGGCACCAGATTGAAGGTCTGGTGCACGCCGGGAAATTCATCCAGCAGCTTGACCATGCCGTAATAATCTTTCAGGGCATGCAGGCGAACCCAGGGAAGGCGGTATTCCCCTGTGACCAGATCCTTGTAATACGGCTGGTGCATGTGCCAGAGGAACAGAAGATGGATCGCGGGCGTATCCACTTATCCATTAATACCACAAGTCGGCATCTGCTAGACTTTTAACAAAGAAAAAACGCGTGCGCATTTTTACCCGCTACATTTTGAAGGAAGTTCTCTGGCACGGGCTGATCGGCACATCTGTGTTCACGTTTGTTATTTTTATGCGCGACGTGACACGAATTCTTGAATTGGTGGTGCGCAACAGCGCCCCTATTCCCAGCGTAGCCGAACTTTTCTTCTTTACACTGCCCGTCGCCCTCAAGGTCACAATTCCCATGGGCGTTCTGGTGGGTATTTTGCTGGGCTTGAGCCGCATGGCGGCCGACAGCGAAGTGACCGCGATGCGCGCTTCCGGCGTGAGTGTAAGAAAATTTTTAAAGATTATCTCCATCTTTGGCATTGTCGCCTGGCTGATTGCGCTGGTGAACACAGTTGTAATTGAGCCACGGTCCGCCGCAGCCCTGGCACAATTGCAAAACAATCTTGCCTCAGCCCAGATTTCTTTTGAGGTGCAGCCTCACGTATTTTATGAAGGCTTTAAAAACCACGTGCTCTATGTGGAAGACGTAAGCAGCGCTTCCGGAGCGGCAGTCTGGAAAAATGTCTTCGACGCCGATATCAGTATTCCTGGCGCGCCAAAAATTACCATCGCCAAGGAAGCCGTGGTCAGCAGCGCAGGAAATGACACGATCCGTTTGCACCTGATCAATGGTGAAACTCACGATACGAATACGCGCACGCCGCCGGACCAATACACTATTACCACATTTGAAGCCACGGACATCGCTATCAGCTTGCCGCCGGTGCCCAAGCCAGCGCAGGAAGCTTTGCCTGTGGCGCAGCTTACAACGCGCGACCTGTTCCGGCAGACCTACAATCCGAATAAAGAGCTGGCGCGCTGGTATTGGATTGAATTTCATCGCCGCCTGGCTTTGCCAACAGCATGCCTGGTGCTGGTGCTGATAGGAATTCCGCTTGGCCTTTCCGCTAAGAAAGGCGGTAAGGGCGCCGGGTTTTTACTGACCATTGTGCTGGTCTTTGTGTATTATTTTTTATCGATCATCGGCGTTTCACTGGCGCGCGGCGGAAAAATGTCTCCCGTGCTCGGCGTTTGGATGGCAAATATTGTCTTTGCCCTGATTGGATCGTTACTGCTTTGGCGCACAGAGAAGGCCCCGGTGGAACTTGGGCTGGGACAAATCCTGATT
>DASRCD010000271.1:0-6799 GCA_035653315.1 Candidatus Angelobacter sp. | reverse complement strand
CTGCGGACGATTGGCGAAATGCTGAACACAACGGAAGAGACGGCCAAGAATACGCTCTTTAGAGCGACACAGAAATTGCGGGCGGCGTTGGGAGCAATGAGGTAGGTAGTAGTTGGTACTTAGTAGTTGGTAGTTGGTGTTTAGCTTTGTGTGAAAGATGCGAGCAGCGAGAAAAAGCAATTGGCAGATGGCAATTAGCAGCTGGCAACTGGCAATTGGCTTTGCAATGCAGAAGGTTTGGAGGGGCAGTGAAGCTTGATGATCTCAAAGCAGCGCACA
The DNA here is from genome assembly GCA_035653315.1 of Candidatus Angelobacter sp. Lineage (GTDB taxonomy): Bacteria > Acidobacteriota > Terriglobia > Terriglobales > Acidobacteriaceae > Angelobacter. The sequence goes on along the minus strand of DASRCD010000271.1, from coordinate 6,520 downwards.
AGGTTCCCTCTGCCTCTACTTGCATGTAAGTGCGAGAAAAAGCAATTGGCAATTAGCAATTAGTACTGGCAATTGGCTTTTGCAGGTGAATGACTAAAGTGATGGTTTTGCAGAAAATTGTGCTGATTGCTAAGCGCTGAATGCTGATTGCCAACTGCCAAGCACTAATTGCTAGCTGCTAAAAGGCTGAATTTTTATGAACTGCGATTGGACGAAAGAAAATATTGTTCTATACATCTACGGTGAACTGGCGGATGACGCCAAGTTTGTGCTGGAGCAGCATGTGCGGCAGTGTCTGGGTTGCCGCCGTGAACTGGATGCGGCGCAGGAATTTAAAGAGAGCATGGCCGCGCTGCCGGTAAAAGAAGTCTCGCCGAATTTTTTGACGGCGAACCGCATGCAGTTGCAGGAGTCACTGGAGCACGCGGAGCAGTCGCGCAATATCTTCAGCTCATTTGTTTTTGACGCAACGGCATGGTTCCACCAGATCAAGCTGGCCCCGGCATTGACTGCGGCGCTGCTGATCATCGGCTTTGCGGGCGGTGTGGGCACCACCTACAAGATGATGGAAGCTAGAATGGCAGCGGAGAGGAAAGCTCCCATCGTGGAAAACACTCCAGGCCAGCCTACGGAAGCGGCCATCGCGGGAATTGAATCCATTACACCCGATGCAAATTCCAACCAGGTTTCCATTAAATACAACACGCTGCTGCCGCAAACAGTGAACGGTTCGACCGATGATCCGCGCATACGGCAACTGCTGCTGCTGGCGGCACGCAATAACCGGAATTCCGGTCTGGTGCTGGATTCGCTGGACGTGCTGGCGCGAAGCTCTGAAGACAAGGCCGTGCGCGAAGCGCTGGTGGATGCGCTGCGTTATGACAAGAATCCGGGCGTGCGCTTGAAATCACTGGAAGGCTTGAAGGGATACGTGCGCGACGACGTGAGGGTGCGCGATGCGGTGGTGGAAGCGCTGCTGCATGACAATAACGCCGGTGTCCGTGAGGAAGCGATCAGCCTGCTGGATCCGGTGAAGGCCGATACCAGCGTGCGCTCTGCGCTGAGCCAGCTGGCGGAGCATGATGCGAACAAGTTTATTCGTGAAGAATCCAGGCGCTACCTGGCCAGCACGCCACATCTCGATTAATAGAGAAGAGAAACACCATTGATGAAGAGACATTTACAACTTGCGGCGATGCTTTCAGCAGCCTGTTTTGCCATGTGCCAGGCCGCCTTCGCGCAAAGCCCCACGCCAAAGCTTTATCACGCCGGCATTGAATGGGTGCAGGAAATTTCAGGGACGTTTTCCGCGGGGAAGATTGTAAAGGTGAAGTCGAGCTCCGGGGCCATCCATATTCATGGCGCGCAGCAAAACAATATTACGTACACCATTCGCGAACATGTTCGCGCAGTCTCTGAAATTGGCGCGCGGCACGAATTGGGCCGCATGAAATTTACCACCTATAGCTCTGGTGACACCATTGTGCTGCAGGCGGATTGCGAAGGCTCGAATCGGGGCTCGATTGACTTTGATGTGCAGGTGCCGCAGCCCACGGCACTGGTGCGGCTGGAAACTGAAGGCGGCATGGTCACGGCCAGCAATCTTTCCGGCAAGGTGGAAGCAAAAACCGGCGGCGGCGTGATCCAGCTGGATCAAATTTCCGGAATTATTTCAGCTTCAAGCGGCGGCGGAAATATCGAAATTGGCAAGGTGGGCAGCGATGTCCAAGTGTCGACTGGAGGCGGCAGCATACGGCTGAACTCAGCGGCGGGGCGCGTGAATGCAAACTCAGGCGGCGGTAATTTGAATATCGGCTGGGCCAAAGTCATGACGCTGAAGACTGCTGGAGGGGCCATCCATGTTGTGAGGTGCGATGGCGAAGTGAAAGCCGAAAGCGGTGGCGGCAACATTGAGCTGAATGATATCGCCGGGCCGGCGATGATTGATACCGCGGGCGGCAGCATTCATATTGGCCCGGTAAAAGGCGGCGTACACGCGGAAACTACCGGCGGCGCCATCATGGCCAAGCTTGCAACCGGCGGCGCTGCGTTTACGGATTCGCGGCTGGAGACCGGCGTGGGCGATATTGTGGTGTACGTGCCGGAGAATCTGGGCGTCAATGTGCGCGCAGCGGTGGAGGTGGCGCGCAGCTATGGTATTCGCAGTGATTTTGACGAGCTGAAGATTACCAGCGCTTCCCATAGTCTTGGCCCGCGTGAAATGTATGCGGAAGGCAGCTTGAATGGCGGTGGTCCGCTGCTACATGTGCATACCAGCACGGGCAATATTGAGATCAGGCGAGCAGCAATCATCAAAGGAAATTAACAAAACTTCTGGAGTTGGAAAACGATGACTCATGCATTGACAACAGCGCTGTTACTGGCTGGGCTGGTGTTGCCCGCGACTTCAGCGGAAACACAGCCGGATTCTTTCTCACATCAGGCGCCTGGCTATTTCTTTACCGCCGGGCGCTCTTATCTGGGCGTTGATATTAAGGATGTAACTTCTGATCGCGTAAGCGCGCTCAAGCTAAAAGAAGAAAAAGGCGTAGAAATCACAATGGTGGACCAGGACGCGCCCGCAGGCAAAGCCGGGCTCCGCGAGCACGATGTGATTCTCGATTTCAACGGCACAGCGGTAGAAAGTGAAGAGCAGCTGCGGCGCATGATTCGCGAAGTGCCTGCGGGACGCACCGTTACTCTTGGCATTAGCCGCGATGGCGCTCCCATGAAGATCAGCGTCCAGCTTGCCGACCACAGCAAGTAGTGGCGCAGAATGCGCCGCACGTTATCATTCCCGCCGTTCCGCAGGTTGAGTGGCGCAACAGCATGGATATCCCTGTTATGCCGCTGCAAATGTATTCTTCCGCGCTTGGCGTGCAGACGGAAAATCTCACGCGCCAGTTGGGCGAATTTTTCGGCGTGAAGGATGGCGAAGGCGTACTGGTTCGCTCGGTGGAAAAAGGCAGCGCGGGCGAAAAGGCCGGGCTCAAAGCTGGGGACGTAATCGTCAAGGCTGACAATGAGAAGCTTACCGATCGCACGGACCTTACCCACATTTTGCGCAACCATCGCACTGGAGGAAAAGTGACTCTTGTGGTAATGCGTGACAAGCACGAGCAGACGTTTACCGTGACGCTGCCGGACCGCAGTTCGCGCGATTCCTCTTATCTCGATCTCGACACGGAAGACCTTCAGGCTTCACTCGGCAGCATTCCTGAAGTGTTTTCTAACTTGAGCGATGACGTGCAGGTACTCTCGCTCGATGATTTAAGTTCGCTCGGGGATAGCCTCGCCATCCTGAATAATGGCAAAGCGTTGCTGGATTTGCAAAACCTGCCCGCAGTAAAAGATTCGCTCAAGCAAACGCAAAGAGAGCTGCAGCATATGCAGAAGCAATTGCAGGAACTCCACATAAGCTCTGACCCAATCTAGTCTTTCCTGTACTCTTTCTTTACGAGCGTGGTCTTGCTGATCACGCTCTTTTTTATCTAGATACAATTCTGATCGGGAAAATGTATCCTGGCTCCGGCAAAAGGAGTGAGCGGCCACAGTCATGCAAGAATTTAGAAATCGAACCGGCAAGGTTGGGCCAGGATACACATGAGAAATATGCGAAATTGGGCCAAAATCGTTAGCGTAGCGTTGCTTACTATCAAAATTCTATCCGCTCAGGCGACAGTGGTCCTGTCTGACGAGGCTAATCGCCACTTGGTAAAAAGAGTGCAAGCTATTTATCCAGAGATGGCCCAAATTGCGCATATTACTGGCGAGGTGACCTTGCGGTTTACTATCTCGGAGACCGGAGAGGTGACAGACGTGCAACCTGTATCGGGTCACCCACTGCTCATCCAGGCGGCTCAGGCAGCTGTACGGCAATGGCGTTATACCCCTTTCAAAGCCGGAGGGCATGGGATTCCAGTGATTACTTCCGTGGTGGTCGAATTTCCCCAAGGTGTTCCGTTAACTCTGGAGGACAGAGTGAAGGAGGAGAGGAAGAAAAGACAGTTTGATCGGTTTAGTTCTGATTTGCTTGCCTGTATGTTGAAGGTAGAGAAAAGACAGATTGCTGAGGCTGAGCCGTTGTGCAGACGGGCAGTGGAAGCCTCCAGGAACTTGGGCCCGCAAGACCAATTGTTCCGAATGGAAGCCTGTGAATACATTGGGCATGTGCTGCTTGCTCAAGGTAAAACTACGGAAGCCCTTGAAAATTATGAAGAAGAGTTGAGGATCGCGCGGAAAGAGAATGAGAACCGTGAGTACGATCTTGCAGAGGCCCAGGTTAATTTAGGAAATGCAAAGCGTGATCTGGACGACCTGAAAAGCGCCGGCCAGCATTATCAGGAAGCTGAAAACCTCTATAGACAAATCAGCAAAGGTACTGCTTTAGATCTCGTCAAGAAGCAAAGCGCGTATGCCTTTTGGCAGGTGCTGCGCAGCCACGCAGAGATGCTTCGCCAGATGGGACAGCCCGATGCAGCCTCGTCATTGGAGCATGAGGCCGCAGGCATTGTAATCGAAGAGGGCGCACCATCTAATAGCAAACCGTAACAGAGTCCAGTGCGCATAAAGATGGAAAAAGATGATGGCGTTAGCCTCGTCAGGCCAGGACTGCCGTGGTCTGAACGGATAAAATTTTGACAAAGATAAATGAATATCCACGCACTTAAAAATGATGTATGAAAATACAAATGATCCAACAGGGCGAAAGCGAATTAGGTATTTCGTTTTTAATGCTGTTAGAGGACGAAAGCTGGAACGTAAATTGCAGCGGCATTCACCTTGCCTGCAGATTCTGGAAGACTCAATGTTATTAGTAGAGAAATTTCACAGAATGTGAATGCCATAGCTGGAAGTGTGTTGGTGATACTCGGAACAGGCATATTCAAAAGCTGTAAAATGCCTATCTTGTCGAGACATTCAGAAGGGCTTTTGGTGAAGCCCGGTTAGTTCGAAAAGCGCCAGTTCATACATTTACATCTCAGGAACATGAGGCGTGTTGGAGCATGATTTCGCTAGCTCTTTTTAATTTTTGGGGGATTTTGCTTTAATCTCTGGAGATTTCCAATTATTGATTCGGGGATCTCACGATGAATGTCTCAATATTTTCCCGATCAGCCGAAGACCTTCAAAAGTTGTGCGCGAGGGTGGAATATCTGGAGCTTAAAAAGATTTAAACACATGCCATTTCCTGAGGATGCAGCGTGATTTTGGAGGCTGCAAGCAAAACTCTACCATTCTTCCATGCCAAGTAAGACTACCTTGCCGGCGGCTTTAGTTCCAGCAGCGTGGCAGGGTTCAGATATTCGCCGCGCCAGCGCACGGCAAAGTGCAGGTGTGGCCCGGTAGAGCGGCCGGTTCCGCCGCTAAGCGCGATAAGCTGTCCCGCAGCCACCTTGTCACCTTCTTTCACCTTGAACTTGGAGAGATGCATGTAAATGGTCACTAGGCCTTGACCATGGTCCAGCATCACGCAGTTGCCTTCGTAATACAGCGGACGCGCAAGAATCACGGTGCCCGTATTGGTGGCGTGGACTGGAGTGCCTGTGCCCACGCGGAAGTCCAGCCCCAGATGCTGGCTGTTTTTCACACCGTTATAAACGCGAGAGGTGCCAAATACGCCGGATGTCCTGGCCTTGGCTGGTGGCAGGAATCGCCCTGTCCATAGCGGGGCAGGATTGCTGGCCGAAAATGCCTGCTTCTTTGCGGCATCTGCTGCTTCAATCACCGGCTGCACTTCTTTGGGTGGCTCCACAAATGCAGGAGCCACTGTGATGGTGCTTGAAGGATAATGCGCCGCGCCGACTGGAACCACATCATCAAAGGTTGAATCTTTAGCAGTGCCTTTGCCTTCAAGATGCAGGGGATATTTGTCCGGCTTGGTATCCAGGCTCACGCCTGCAAGCGTGTACCAGCAGCGGCAGGTAGCGCTGTGGCGAAATTCGAGCTGCTGCCCCAGAAAAGTTCCCGTTAGCTCTTTTACATTTGCTGGGGCGCTCACGCGAAACAGTACCGGCGAGCCGTTCACGATTTGCGCAGGCTCGAACTGAACGCGCCATGGCGTGGCTGGAGCGACGTTTGCGGAGATGCTCAGGACCGCAAACAGAAGATAAATTAGTAAATCCGCGGTAATGCCAAAATTGCCAATGATCGCCCAAATTGAAGGTTCAGGCTTGCGATTTTCAATTTTGGCAATGTTTGGCAATTCCGGCGATTATGGCAATCTCTCTTACTCTGTCCATCTTCTGAAAATCAGTGACCCGTTCGTTCCACCAAACCCAAATGAATTGGAGAGCGCCACGTTGATTGGAGCTTTACGCGCCACATTCGGCACATAGTCCAAATCGCACTCCGGATCAGGCTGTTCCAAATTGATGGTTGGCGGAAGAATCTGATCACGCAGGGCAAGGATCGTAATGCCTGCTTCCAATCCACCAGCGCCGCCCAGCAAGTGCCCGGTCATGGACTTGGTGGAGCTCACGGCTATTTTTGTGTCCGCGCCAAAGGTCCGCTTGATGGC
>DASRCD010000270.1:0-10878 GCA_035653315.1 Candidatus Angelobacter sp. | reverse complement strand
GCAGAATCCAGGCGTTGATCCCGCACAATATGTTGCAGCAGCGCAGCAGAAAGCTGTTGATCAATACAACGCGGATTATGCGGCTAATTTCCAGCGTCTTGGTGGTTTCAGTCTGATTCCATTTTCGCCTGTAGTTGGAGGCGATAAAGCAGCTCTAGATGCGCTTACTCCAAAACTTCCTGATGTCTGCTCGTGGATTCCATTGCTTTGTACAGATGGAAGTGATTTCAGCGGAATAGAGGAAATTTTGCTGATTGGGCTTTTAATCATTGGTCTTGTTTTGGTCATAACTGTAGTAAAGGCGGTCTAGCTCATGAGCTTTACAGGTTTTTCTTTTGGCAGCGGCTTTCCTGACTCGTTCGGTACAGGTTCGCCGATTAGCTTGAGCAATCTTGGCTTCGGAGATCCGGGCATAGGTGGGTCGTCATCCACGGTTTTTGTTGGAGGCAGTGGAGGCGTTCAATCGAGTGGATCAAGTGCGCAGTCTTGGCTGAGTACTTTACTCCCATGGGCAACATTGGGTTCTCAGACCTTTCTGGCGGATCAAGCGATTACTTCGCCGCGTGCATCCACTGTTACTGTTTTACCCAATGGTCAATTGGTGGCAACAGGCGGCGGCGCTGCAACGCCGTCAACTGGAGCAGCCCTCGCATTGGGCTCAATTCCTTCTTGGATTTGGATAGTGCTGGTGCTGGTGCTTTTTATTTCAGTGCTTAAGAGATAGTAGGGGAACGCGTGTGGAGCCAATGGATATCACGTTGCTTTTGGGAGCTGGTTTCCTCGCGTATCTGGCGATTCGCCAGCAGCAGAGCAATGCGGATTTTAGTTCGTTTATGAGCGGGATCGGCGGCGATGACGTGAGTTCAATTGTGCCGGTTTCAGATACCGATGTAAGCAGTGGAGGGAGTTCAAGCATGTTGACCATTCAGGATTGGGCCAATGCGATGTTCAACGTGGAAGGCGGCAACGCCGGAAACCGGAACGTGCGCAATAACAATCCAGGCAACCTGAAGGCGGCGCCGGACCAATTTACCGGAGCGGTCACACAACGCGATAGCGACGGCTTTGTGATCTTCCCTTCCATGGATGCGGGCTGGGCCGCGCTGAATAATCAGCTTACGAAGTGGCTGAATGAATCGCCCTCGCTCACGCTCACGCAGTTTTATGCCAAGTATCTGGGTCAGGCGGATTATTTGAATCCGCAAGTCACAGCAGAAGGCAATCCGTTCACCTACGCGCAGACTGTTGCCGATAAGCTGGGCGTGGACCCGAACCAAACCATCGGCTCAATTTTTGGAGGACACTCATGAGAAGCAGTGACGTTTTACGAGGCGGCAAACCCGGTCCTTTGCATGGAAAAACGCCAAAGGAAATTTACTTCGCTCACCACAACCTGAATGCGGATGGCAAGCCAGCTCACGGTGTCGAGCACATTGACAAGGGCTGTGAATGCGATGACTGCAAAATCTATTTGAAATCGCAGAAAGAGCCGGCTGCCTGATGCAGTTCCAATTCCTATGCCGGAGTGGTCACGTTTTCCAGGCTGAGGGTGAATACTCTCAGTTTGATATGGCGCGTAAGTGCGTCGATGAGAAATGTACCGCTCCGGCGTTCATGATCGTGAATGAGATGCCAGCCATGCACCTGGCCATCCCCAAAGCGGACAGCGAGGCGTATACGCAGCACAACATCACGTTTACGGGCGGGACGAAAGAGATTCAGCACTCGCCCAACGAACACGCATTGCAGTGCCAGTGCGAAGGTTGCCGAGGGCATCGCAAGCGGGCGGGCATGACCGGCGTGGCGGAACCCATGCGCCGCAATAAGCGCGTGGCCAAGGAAGTGAGGGCGTAATGTCTCCAATTGCACCAAACCGTGGCGGTAATCCAGGCGAGTTCACTGGCGGCAGTGGCAATTCTTCGCCGAGTGCTGGTGGAGCTGGTGGAAGCGGCAGCGGGAGCGGATCGCCTTCCGTAGCGATTGCGGGACCAGGAAGCGGAGCGGCGGCGCTGATTGGCTCAGAGATGATTCCCGTGGTGCGGCTAACGCCTGACCGCACCGAATATGGTCCGCCGATTTTTCTTGGGCCGAATGATCAGGTGAACATTGTGCCAAACGCGAGCAATACGCAACCTGTTTTCGTGGCCACTGGTGGCAACGCGGATGCAAAGTTTCCCCCGCGCGTGCAGCTTGCCGCAACCAGCAATCCGATCTCTGTGAAGGTGCGGAGCTTGCGAGAGATCGGCGTGTACTCAACTGTGCCTGGTGAAGGCGTGACGATTGTTTTAGACCGGAGGCCGTAAGTGAATCGTGATTGGTTTTGGGTTTTGTTGGCCGGCATTGTGGGCGGTTTCGCTTTTGCCGCGGGATCCTCGATTGAGGGCCGCGTAGAAAAGCGCTTGAGCAGCACGTACGTGTATCCGCCTTCCACCGTGGGGGCCGGCACAGTGGGTTCACGCACGGGTGGAGTTTACTGATGGACCAAAAGCAAATGGAGCGGATTGAAGCCTTGCAGCTTGCCATTCGCTTTATTGATGGCACGGCGGGCGGCTACCAGGCCAGCGAGAAGCAGGAAGCCATCAGCACGCTGGAAGAGATGATTGAAGAGATGGAGGCGCAATGAATAAAAACACCAGCTCGCTTTTAACGCTGTTGATTGTGATCGGGATTGTGTACCTGTATCGCAATCAGCTTGCGGCGTTGTTTAGCAAGAGTGCGCCCAACATACCTTCTTTCGTCGGAGCGCCTACGCCACTGTGGGGAAGTGGATTAGGAACGCCGGGCTCTTATTACAACGGCTTCGCAAGCGTCTTCGGGCCGAGCCCAGGCGCGTTGGAGGCAAGTGCAACGGTTTATCAGGCATCATCGTTTTCGGACACGCCTTACACGCTTACGGATAGCAACGGTATACCGATTCCAGGCGTGACTTAGCATCGTTTTTGTGAACTAAAAATCTTTGGGGGATAAGGAAGTGGAATTCGATTTGAGCAAAGCAAAACTACGGTTCACGGTGCGGGAGATCGTATTGCTCTGCACTTTTATTGGCGGGCTTACGGCGCATGTGATCCGCACGGAAGTGCAGAATGAGTCGCTGACAAAGCAGGTTTCAGAGGTTCAAGTCGAATTGAAAGAATGCCGGGATCGTCTCTCATTGCAGCGCAGTGGGAGCAAGATGTTTTTCAATCAGTAAATTTTTTTGGAGGATAGAAATGGAAACTCTCTCTTTTTGGGAATCGTTCGCAATTAGCACTTTTGCGACGGTGCTTCGCGCCATCGTGAAAAATCCGTCAAAGTATGCGGCCATCAAAAACCAGTTGCAGGAAATCTCCGGCGACATTCAGGCCGCTTTCCCTGCTGGCCAGTAACTCAAAGTTGCGTTGCCAGATGGCAGAGGGGAAGTTGCTAACCGGCACTTCCCTTCTGTTTTGAAATTTTGTTTTGAGGGCGAGTTGATGAAACATAACGCGAAGAAGGACTGGAAAAAAATCGGCTGGATAGAACTGATAGCAGCCGGATTATTTCTGCTGGTGCTGATGCTTGCGCCGCTCTGTATGCACGCGCAAGCCAGTCTCACAAATTCTTTTAACGTGGCTCAGTTTCCAGGTGCAGATGTTGGAACAAAGCTCACCAACGCGCAGAATGCATGTCTCGCGAACACTTCAATTCCATGCGTGATGCTGATTGACCCGATTCTGGCGATATGGCCGCAAGGCTCACTTCCCTCTCGCTGCTCTAATTGCATTTGGCTCGATTACCGTTCCGTGACTTTCAGCGCTTCGCCTTTCAGCCTGGGCGCGTTGGCTTCCGTAACGGACACTAGCTCCAATCCGGCTCAGAGTGGCTTTGTACGCACTGGAAACAACGTGTGCGCGGTAGCCTCTCGCAACGCAGCCAATAGCGCGGATGTATGCGCGGTACAAGTGAACGCATCGAATGTAACGGTAATTGGCGGATCGGGCGGAGTTTCTCTTTCTGGCAGCGCGGCCACTCCATCGTTAACCATAAATGGCGGCACTGCCCTTAACACGCAAACAGGAAGTAGCGGTACCGTGGTCACGGATACCAGTCCCACTATTCAATCGGCAGTTTTAGCGCGGTTCCAAGGCAACATTGGCGTTACGCAAGGCGGCGGATTGAAGCATCAGCGCTTCGGTGCAAGCTGCACTACCACGGCAGCAGTTGGAGCTTCGTGCTCAAGTACTGAGACATGGACGAGTGCCTTCGCCGATACGAACTATACCGTCCAGTGTTGGGGAAGCAATGCTTCAGGTGTTCCGGTGATGCTCGAAGGAACCAAGGCAGCCGCATCTATCTCAATCGCAGTTGTAGCTGTTACGGCAGCAGCAGCGCAATTCGCTGGCGTTGAGTGCATCGCATTTCACGATTAACATGGCAAAACATTCCAGCATCGTAAGATTGATCGTGATCGTGGTGATCGTGTATCTGCTGCTCAAGTACTGGCCGCAGGCTGTAGCCACTGCGCCGGCGTCAAATCCCACAACTGGAGCGCCAGGCCAGCCAAACTTCAATGCCACGGGAAACGGTGATCCTGCATTTCTGGCCGCGTTTGGTGGAGGGAATACACAATTCCCTGGCGGCGGAAACACCTTCGCAGGTCCGATTGGGCAAATGAACGGATCACAGGGCAACTTTGCCAAAGGCATCATCGGCAACGGCATTTTTGATTTCAGCAACACCGGGCAAGGAAACGTTCTTGCCGGTCCGGTGCCGACTAGCTTTGGCAATTGTTCCACGAATCCGCGCGATGGAAAGCCACTGTGCGCATGAACTGTGTTTGAAAGAAGTTTTGGACGGCAGTTGCCGTCATCGTTGTGATCGTTTTGATCTGGAAATGGAGCGCGTAAATGGACATCGGCATGATTGCCAAGCTGCTAAAGAACCCTTCTGATTTGCCCACGGCCGCAAAGTCAATGGGCATGGAGTACAGCACCATTCCACCTGGTCCGTTTGCCGAGCGGGCAAAACCACTGGAAAAGGCATTTGAAACTCTTGCGGCGCTGGCCATGGATGACAAGGCTGAAGTTATCGAATTGCACGGATATCCGGCGCTGCTAAAGGGCAAGCGCGTACGCGTAATTGCGGTACTGGAAGACGCTGAAAAAAAATAGTTGCAAAGCAGCAACTCTCATGCTAGATTGCGTTCGTCTTCTCAAGAGTTCTTCCTTACCAAGCCTCTGTCTACGTCTGATAAGTTCAACAACAGATATTCTGTAAATTGATGGCAGAATGCCGCAATTAGCGTTTGGTATGGTGACATGAAAATGAGCTTTCACAATTTAACGGTCTTTAAGCAATCCAAAGTGACGCTTCGTGTTACCCTCTCCCGTTTCCGCTTTGAGGTGCAAGTGATCAAAGTTCTTATCGCCAGAATTAAGCATTCCATTCACTTTCTTGCATTCTTTCTGGTTCTTCCTGCCTACGTGCAGGCCCAGGACGTTCCGGTCATCACCACCAGCCATGGGCCGAATTCTGCCGCCCAGCAAGCCAAGCCGTATGTGATTCTGGTTTCGTTAGATGGTTTTCGCTATGACTATGCTAAACGTTATGGTGCACGGCACCTGCTGGATATCGCCGCCCATGGCGCCAGCGCTCCGGATGGCATGGTTCCGGTATATCCGAGTTGGACCTTTCCCAACCACCTGAGCATTGTTACGGGCTTATATCCGGAACACCACGGCATAGTGGCCAACCGATTTTATGACGCTCAGCGGGACGCGAGCTACTCTTATACCGATCCAAAGACGAATTCTGATGGCACCTGGTATGGCGGCACACCGCTGTGGGTTTTAGCGGAACAACAAGGCATGCGCTCCGCCTGCCTTTTCTGGCCCGGCTCGGAAGCAGAAATCGACGGCAAACGCCCAACTTATTACGTTCATTACGATGCCAATGTTCCTGGTGAAAGGCGCGTTCAGCAGGTGCTGGACTGGCTCAAGTTGCCTCCGGAGGAGCGCCCGCATTTAATTACGCTCTATTTCTCTGATGTTGATCATTATGGTCATAAATATGGTCCGGATTCAGAAGAAACCAGAGAGGCCGTGCATTACGTGGATGAAATGATGGGCCAGCTTGCCCTGGGCGTGAAGCGGCTCAATTTACCGGTGGATCTGTTTGTGGTTTCTGATCACGGCATGGAAAATGTGCAGGGTGACTGGATCAATCTGGAGCGGCTGGCGGAAGACCTGAAGAATTTTAAAAGTGAAGGGGCGCTGATGTATGGCCCAGACGAAAGCTCCATTGAAAAGGTGTATGCAGAGTTACAAAGGAATGCCAATGGTAAGTTCAAGGTTTACCGGAGAAGCCAGATGCCTTCCTATTTGCATATGGACAACAATCCGAGGTTTGGCGATCCCATCATTGTTCCCTCGGGGCCGTATGTCATCCGCGTCCGTCCGGGCAAAGATGACGTAAAGCCGGATAAAGGCAATCATGGCTATGATCCACGCACCATGATCACCATGCGTTCCAGTTTTTTTGCTGAAGGACCGGATATCCGTCCTGGCGTAAAAGTACCTCCTTTTGAGAATGTGAATATTTATCCGGTTATTGCCAAAATCCTTGGTCTTCAAATCGGGCAGATTGATGGAAATATTTCTGTGCTGGGTGGCATTCTGGCCAAACCGTCTGCGCAGAGTGCCACGCATTAAGCTGCTTTCATTCGCATCGCTCAAATAGGCCAGAAATCAACGACGGATGTTTTCTCTGGCAATCATCCACGTTCTCTAAGACTTGTCTTAGCAAGTTTGGAAACGAACTTGCATTCTGTTCAAAACCAGCATTGCAGAAACAAGAACATTGCTAACGCGGCAAATTTTGCCTGGTAAATGAATACCGCAATGGTCAAAGAGAACAGAAATGACATCAGATATATCTACACAGCAACCTCTTCCCTTGCCTGAACTCCTCAGCGCAACGCACAACAATGCTCAGGAAGAAACAGCGTCAGCAGAAGACCGGGCGATAAAGTTGCATAACTCGGCCATCGAACTTTTCCGGCAGCAACGCCTTATGGATGCGCAAAGAATGATTGAGCGTGCATTGGCCGAATCTGAAAGCAGCATCCGATGGAATGACTTTGCCACCATTGCTGTAGCTCAGAATGATGTTGCCGGCGCTGAGCGTGGCTACCGCCGTGCGGTTGAGCTCGACCCGAAAAATGTAAGAGCTGCCAGCAATCTAGTGGTGCTGCTGGAGTCAATCGGCAAGGTCTCAGTTGCCTGCAAGTATCGCCATTTAATTCCTGCCGAACTCCGCGCGGTGGTAGATGCATCCTGCGCCGCATTGGCTGGACACTCTGCGCTCGATGCCGAATGCAAGCGGTTGCTGAATTATATTCGTTCACTGAGTTCAATCAACCCTGATTCACCCAGGTTTTTCCAGAAAGCGCAACAGCGCGGCATGGCGCATTGTGAATATTTTGTGCATCGAGCAATGCCCCTGCTTGTTGCTGCCACTGCTGATGTCCGCGAAGAATTGCTTGGACGGCTTGAGCACGCTGCTGCCAGTGATTATCGTTGCGGAGCATTGGCTGCTATTTACTGGATGGAACAGGGAGAGTTTTCTGCCGCACTGTCTCTTTTCCGCAAGGCCCTGATGAAACAGCCGGAAGAACTGTTTGTGGAAGGAAAGCTTTTCGAATGCCTGCGTCTGCATAAGGGAAATGATTCTGAAGCGGCCATTGTTGAGGCGAACCTCATTGGACGCACCTGCTTGCGCCCATGGTCACATCTGGAACTGGCATCCACGGGAAACGCTTATATGTGCTGCCCATCCTGGCTGCCTTTGTCAGTAGGAAATATCAAACAGTCCTCTGCCGCGGAGATATGGAACTCAGACGCTGCCAATGCAATCCGTGAGTCAATAAAAGACGGATCATTCCACTACTGCAGCAAGACCCAATGCCCACAGATTACGGGAGGATTGCTGCCGAAGAAATCTGCCGAAACAGAAACGGCCCTTGCGGCTTTGGAAAAGAAGCCTGGCCCGTCGCGCCCTACGCTTTCTTACGATGCAAGTTGCAATCTTGCCTGTCCTCAATGCCGCCGCGATTTCATTACGGCAACCAAGGCAGAGCAGGCAGAGATGGACGCCCTCTTTATTCCGTGGATTGCTGATGTTGTCAAACATGCGGACCGACTTTTCCTGAATGGATCTGGGGATGTTTTTGGCAGCAAGCATTCTCGCGCACTGCTGGCCCATTTAAAGCGCGAGCAATATCCCAACCTGAAATTTGAAATCATTACCAATGCTCAACTGTTTGATGAACGCGCCTATGCAGAATTAGATCTGGCCGGGCGTATCCATGCTCTTAAGATCTCCATTGATGCGGCAAGGCCGGAAACTTATAAATTTGTCCGTCGCGGCGGAAGCTTTGAGCGCCTGCTGGAAAACCTTGCATTTCTCGATGGTCTGCGTACCGCTGGCCGCGACCAGTTCCGCCTGGAGTTATTTTTTGTGGTCTCCACGCCAAATTTCCGGGAAATGCCAGAGTTCGTGCACCTGGCAAAACGCTTCCATGCGGACATGGCTTTGTTTACGCTTCTGCGCTCTATTGGCAGCTTTACTGACGAGGAAGTAAGCGAGTGGAGCGTCTTCAATCCTCAACACAGGCTGCACGCTGATTTTCTAAAAGTGTTGGAAGCCCCCGAAATGAGAGACCCTATTGTTGCGGGTAGCCTGTCTCAGTTCATGGGAGAAAATGGCAGTCCCGCTATGCAGGCCATTCAGGATTACTAAACGCAAGATTTAAGCAGCATTCATAGCAAAGCTAACCTTGAAGTACTACTTTAGGTTGAAATAAAGTCCCCGCAACCCGCTTTGCGATTGCCAGCAGTTCCCTTTGGCCTGCAAAAACCCTGATAGTTCCTGACTTGCTGAATTCCGGCAGGTTCACGGCCGCGCCGTGGCGAATTTTTGCAATGCTCTCCATAGATGCCAATACAGCCGGAAATTCCGGCAGTACCAGCCGCGGATGGAGAAATAAATCATTCAGCGTATTAGCGGCTCTCGCCTGTTCCACCTGTTCCAGACTGTGCGCTTCTTGAATCATGAATTCACGGACGGCTGTCCGCGTAAGTTCAGTCAGATGTGCGCCCGGCCCAAGTTTTTTCCCTAAATCGTGCGCCAACGACCGCAGGTAAGTCCCGGAACTGACCCATGCGGAAAACCCCGCCTGTACGCCGTCCCATGCGGTGATCTCAAGCTCTTTAATTTCAACCTGTTTTGGCTGCAAGTTTACCGGCTGCCCTTTGCGCGCCAGCCGGTGAGCTGGAATCCCAGCGATCTTTTTGGCGGAAAATGGCGGCGGATATTGATCAATTTTCCCGGCAAAGTTCTTTGCCGCATCTTGCAACTGCTCACGTAATACATTCACTGGCTGTGGAGGGGTGGAAGGTTCTCCTTCCGCGTCATAAGTGCTGGTAGCCCAGCCAAACCGGATTGTGCCGCTATACCGCTTATCGGCTTCAGTATAGAACTGGGCTAGGCGAGTGAAGCGGCCCAAGACCAGCGGAAGCACTCCGGTCGCCATGGGATCCAGTGTTCCCAAATGACCCACTGATTTTTCGCCCGTAATGCGGCGCACCCGCGCTACTACGTCATGTGACGTCATCCCTGCCGGTTTGTTAATAATTAAAACCGCGTCCACTTGAGTAACTCCGCCGTATCAAGCATGATAATCAAGAAGCTGGTCGCATGTTACCCATTAAAGACGACGCACCCCGATCAACGACTCCGTTCATCAACTATTTCTTAATAGTACTGAACTTTCTCATCTTTTTTTATGAAGTGAGCCTGCAGGCTTCAGGGGGTATTCGAGCGCGGGCGGATTTTGAAATGCAATTTGCCTTTGTGCCTCAGCACGTGGAGGCCTGGATGAGGGGCTATCTTCCTGCCTCAATCGCTTTCTTTCCCATCTTCAGCTCCATGTTTCTTCATGCGTCATTTCCGCATGTGCTCTTCAATATGTGGGGCCTTGCTATCTTCGGTGACAACGTGGAAGACCGCCTGGGGCATTTCGGTTACCTGGTTTTTTATATTGTCTGTGGACTCTGTGCCGGCTTTACTCATTTGCTCTTCAATTTCAACTCTCGCGTGCCTACCGTCGGCGCCAGTGGCGCGATTGCCGGCGTGATGGGTGCCTATCTTCTGCTGTATCCGCATGCCCGTGTGCTCACGTGGTGGGGCTTTTTTGTTTTCTGGCTCCCGGCATGGCTGGTGCTCGGCTATTGGTTGATCCTCAATCTTTTAAGCGGCGCCGCGTCATTTCTGACGGTCAGCACCGGTCCGGCAGGAGGCGTGGCGTTCTGGGCCCATGTTGGCGGATTTGTGAGCGGGCTGGTGCTGATCAAATTATTGCCAATAAGAAAAAATGTTTATGCGTTTGAAGAATATTGATTAAAGCGTCCCTGCCGCAGGGCCTATGCGGATCTCTTCAATCAGGGTATTCGCAGGCATTGAAACTGCCTGTAGGACAGCTTCAGCCACCGATTCAGCGGAAATCATTTTTTCTTTTGGAGCATCTCTCCAGAACTGGTCCCAGATGTCTGTTCGCGTGGCGCCGGGCATGAGCGCTATCACGCGAATTCCCTTTCCTCGCAACTCTTCCCTGAGCGCCTGAGTAAAGCCCAAAGCTCCGAACTTAGAAGCGTTATAAGCCGACATCTGCGGAAAAGGAGTAGTCGCCGCAACAGAAAGATTATTCACAATCGTGCTGCCGGAACGCATTAACGGTAAAGCGTTCTGGGTGGTTAAGAACGTGCCAGTTAAGTTGGTGTCGATGACTTCCTTCCACGTTTCCAGCGGAAGCTCGTCCACAGGTGCAAGCGCATGAGCAATGCCGGCATTGTTGATGAGCAC
>DASRCD010000269.1:0-12533 GCA_035653315.1 Candidatus Angelobacter sp. | reverse complement strand
TTTGAATTTTTTGGACATTAAGAAATGGAGGAATTGCAGAATCTATGAAGAATTTACCGCAAAGGACGCGTGCAGCGCAAAGGCCGGGCCGCGAATCAACGCTAGCACGCGAATCCCTTACTGGCATTCGTGTTCATTCGCGCAAATTTGCGGCACACACCTTTCAATACTCAGCTACAAGATTCTTACTGAATATCAAACTGCTCTGGATGCAACAGCGGGTCAGATTTTACCAGCACGGTTTTCTTGACCAGCTCTTCCATGTCCTGCAGCCAGCGGCCATTGTTGCTTTTCAGCGCCTTGGCCACTTCAGGATTTACACGCACCATCACGTCGCGCTCAAAGTGGCGCATCATCTTCCGCATTTCCACATAAATCTCATTGCATACCGTGGTCACGGACTTGATCATTCCAGTTGCCTGGCAGGTGGGACACGGCTGGCCCAACGTGCGCTCCAAGGATTGTTTCACGCGTTTGCGCGTAATCGCCACCAATCCAAAGTCGTTAAACTGGAGGACCTTTGATGGAGCCCGATCCGCCTTCAGCGCCTCTTCCAGCGCCTGCATCACTTTTTGCCGGTTGCGGCGCTCGTCCATATCAATGAAGTCAATCACAATGATGCCGCCAAGGTCGCGCAGGCGGATTTGCCGCACAATTTCCTTAATGGCATCAATGTTCGTCTTCACGATGGTATCTTCCAGCCGCGCCGTCTTGCCGACAAATTTGCCGGTGTTGATGTCGATCGCCACCAGCGCTTCTGTCTGGTTAATGACAATGTAACCACCGCTGCGCAGCCATACTTTTGATTTAAGCGCCTTGTTGATTTCGTCGGTGATGTTGAACTGCTCAAACAGCGGCGTGTCTTTGCTGTAAAGCTTCACGCGCTTCACCAGCGAAGGCTGGAAACGGCTCACAAAACGCAGAATGCGCTCGTATTCCTGCTCGGTATCAGCCCAGATCGCGGAGAAACTTCCGCTGACCTGGTCGCGCAAAATGCGCTCGACAAGGTTGAGATCGTGGTAGATCAGCGCCGGAGCTTTTGAGGTCTCAGCACGCCCGCGAATTTCATTCCATAAGTTGATCAGGAAGCGGATGTCATTCCGTAAATCCTGTTCTTCAGCTCCAGCAGCCGCGGTGCGGACAATGAAACCGCCGGGCGCATCGCCACGCTCGCTCAAGGCAATTCTCTTCAGGCGATGCCGCTCATCTTCCGAAGCAATCTTCCTGGATACTCCGGTGTGGTGCACCGTGGGCATATAAACCAGATAGCGGCCCGGCAAGGCGATATGGCTGGTAATGCGCGCGCCCTTTTTGGCGATTGGCTCTTTGGCAATCTGCACCAGAATTTCCTGGCCTTCTTTCAACAGGTCGCTGATGGCGGGCATTTGCCTTGGCGCCTGGTGCCGTGGACGTCCGCGCATTCTGCGGTTATTGCTGCCTCTGCGGCCGCCACGCCGGTCATGCTGCTTGCGCTCAGGGCGGTGCTGGTAACCTGCGCCGGCCGAAGCATGCTGTTCCGCATTGCCATTTTCCAACTCTTCAGATTCTTCTTCGCCCTCTTCGCCTTCCTCGCCGCCTTCAGAGTCTTCCTCAGCCAGAACAAAAGCTTCTTCCACTTGCTCCAACTCTTCAGGCTCCAATCCTTCTACTTCATATTTTCCGGTGGCACGCTCGTTCACGTGCGCATCGCGTACGGCTTCCATTAATTCAGTGCCCACTGAGAGCATCTGATCGCCAGCCTGCCCGAGCACCTCTTCTTCCATTTCATCAAACTCCGTCAGATCAACATCATCCTGAAAGCCGGGGATGTCACTCTCTTCTTCTTCGATTTCTTCTTCTTCCATCACGCCACGGGCGGAATCCGCATACCAGGGCTTCTGCTCCTGCGTGCGGGATTCATTCTGTGTTGGAGAAGCCTGCAGGTTAACTGTGGTTTGCTCGCTGGCGTTTCCTTCGTCAGAGGTCTTTGCTTCCTCGGCTTCAGCCACCCCATTGCCAAATGCGTTGGCGATGTTCATGCTCCCAAAGCGTTCTTCTTCCCTTGCCTGCTCCGTATGCTGATCTTCTTCGCTCAGCTCTTCGGTTTCAGTTTCGGTTTCGGTTGGGGCTTCAGCCACTTCCCGCCGATGAAAGACGCCGCTGGGCGCTTCCACTCTGGCTTCAGCATCGGCTTCATGTCCTGGCCCAGCATCTTGTTCCTGCGACTCATGCTCATGCTGCTCAAACTTTGCTGGAACCGGTCCGGCGGATTCCGCGTCCTGAAGGAATCCATGCTGTTGCGGCTCTGCTTTGGCAGAATGTGTTTCGTCTGTCTCAGCTACGGCATGCGACTGTTGGGCGTGCTTGCCGTACTTAGCCAGTGATTCGCCCGGCAGCACCATGGAGCCGGCCGAAAACTGCGACGGATCCAATGAATATTCTGTGGAAGGTTTGGGCCGGGGCGCGGATGGCGCTTTTGGCTGCGTAGGCGCCGTGGACGCCGCCGCTTCACGAGGCTGGTATTTTGAAATCGACTCACCCGGCAGCAAGATCGGCTCGGGATATTCATGTTTTGGCGCAGACCTATGATGTTCGTACCTGGGTTCAGGACGGCTTTCATGCCGCGGCTCAGGATGGTGCTCTTCCCGCGATTCACTCTGCTCTCCGCCCTCAACTTCAGCAGCCTCTACAGGATGGTCATGCGCCTGGGACTCATTCTCTTGCCGGTCATTCTCATGACGATCATTGGACTGGCGGTCGCTAGTTTGACGGTCGTTAGCTTGGCGATCGTTAATTTGACGATCATTCGATTGGCGGTCGCCCCGCTCGGAAAACCTTTCACGGCCCCTGCCGCCACGGCGACGGCGGCCACGCCATTTCCGAGCGCCTTCACGTTCCGGCTCCTGCTGGCCTCCATTTTCGGCTGAAGCGCTTTCCTGTGTATCTTCTTCGCTTGATTCTTCTTCCGCTCCCGTACTTAGAGGCGGCAGCAATTCATCGCCCTCAACCGGATGCTGTTCGCTGCGTACCTCAATAATGGGCGAGCCGCTTGAGCGTGAAACCGCTTCGCCGATGGTATCGGCATCTTCATCTTCTTCCAGCAGGAAATCTGAGACGTAAAGAAAGGCGTCGCGTTCCAGTCCAATGTTCACAAAGGCAGACTGCATGCCCGGCAGAACGCGGGTCACGCGTCCTTTGTAAATGGACCCCGCAAGGGTGTATTCATTTTCGCGTTCGTAATAAATTTCCGCGAGCTGGTCTTCTTCCACCACCGCTACCTTGGTTTCATGGGGCGTGGAAGAGACAAATAGTTCTTTCGACATGGATTCTTCTCCGGTTTTAACCGGCCAGAAGAAGATGTGGGAGATTTCAGAACGTCAGGGTGCCGGCGCTGAAACACGCGGGCGGACTAACTTTGAGTGCTCGGAGATTCAATCTGATCTTATGCAGGAAATACACTTCGGCTACGGAGAGTTTCCCTCTCCGGTGGACCTCTGCAATCTGCTTATGACTTGTTTGAAAAATCTTGGCACCTTGGCATCCCGGGGTAGTGGCCACACTGCGGGTCCCTAACCAGCGCATTGCGCTTGCTTGGGTAGCTTACCGCGGGGCCGTTGCCTTCCCGGCAACGCTTTCTGAATACTCTCCGGCTTCTTCAAGCGCCGGCGTCCTCTTAATCGTCAGGACGTAACGTCTATCTCAAAATGTTTCTGTTCGCGCACGCTGGCGCGGTAAAAAAACTCTAGTTCACGAAGCGGCGCATCCGAATATTCATTACGATCCCCAGCGCCAGGAACATGAACAAAACTGAAGAGCCACCATAGCTCATCAGTGGTAAAGGAATTCCGGTGACGGGCATATACCCAACCACCATTCCGGCGTTGATCAGGATATGGAAAAGCAAAACCGCTACCACACCCATTACCACAAAACCTCCCGCGCTGTCCGGCGCGGTTTGTGCGTTGTGGATCAAACGCATCAACACCAAGAAGTATAACAGCAATAAACCCACAGCGCCCACAAAGCCATGCTCCTCTGACCATGCGGCAAAAATAAAGTCAGTATGCGGCTCTGGAAGAAAAGAACCCTGTGTTTGCGTGCCTTTACGTATTCCCTTGCCCCAGATTCCGCCGGAACCCACGGCAATTTTGGATTGCTCAAGTTGATACCCTGACTTCTGGGAATCCGCCTCAGGATGCAAAAAGCTGGTCAGACGGTCCTTCTGGTATTGCTTTACCAGGTGCAGCTTGGGGCCGTAAATCCAGAGCGTAGGCATAAGGATTCCCGCTACCAGTAAAATGGCCGCAGCATGGCGGAACTGGATACCGCCAAGGAAAAGTCCCATCAGGGCAACGGGAACATAGGTGAGCGCTGTGCCAAGGTCAGGCTGCTTGAGCACCAGCAGCATGGGCACAAGCACCAGCAAACCGGCTTTTACAATATCGGAAAGTGACGCATTCTCCTGGTCGCCCCGGCTACTGAAATACTTGGCCAGCATGAGAATCAGCACCAGTTTCACCCATTCTGAAGGTTGAAAGTGCTGTCCGCCGGGCAGCAGGATCCAGCGGCGCGCACCCAAATATTTTTTACCGAAAACCGCCACGGCCAGCAGAGAGCCTATGGATGCAGCATAAAACCAGACAGCATTCTCCAACAGAAGCTGATAGTTGATGAAGCTCATGATCATCATCACTGCCAGCCCGCCCAGTATCCAGTAAACCTGGCGAATGTGCGCCCCAGCAAACTTGGTTCCGTACGTGGTGCTGTAGATTTCCAGCACACCAAGGGAGCAGATCAGCAGCACAAAGCTGAGCAAAACCCAATCAAAATCACGAAAGGAAAACTGCCGCATTAATTCATCCCTGCCAATCCAATAGCCAGCGAACGAGGGGCCTTGCCTGCTTTGGTTCTTTTCACCGGAATCATCAGGGTCCCACCCTGAAGATGGTTCTCTTCCGCCACTTCTTCGTTTCCGGCAGCCTGCGGAGCAGTCACATACTCATGGCGATCGCTTACATCCGGCTGGTTCCATACGCCAGCCATGGGCACGGAACCCGGATCAGCCTTGTCACTGAACAACATGGGATTGTTGCGCAAAAGGCGCTGCTTTTCTACATATGCCTTGATGATCTGCGCAGCCAACCGGGCCGCCAGCTTTCCGTGTTCGCCACCTTCAAACAGGACAGCCACCACAATTTCAGGATTGCGTCGTGGAGTAACGCCCACAAACCAGCTATTATCGGCAAACTGCTTTGCCGCTCCGCCTTTACTTTTGCGGAACGCATTGCTTACAACCTGGGCGCTGCCTGTCTTTCCGGCAAAATCCACTCCCTGAATATGGGCGCTTGGGGCCGTTCCTCCCTCAGGTTCGCTGGGAGATGCGGGATTCACTACGCCAGCCATGGCATTGGTGATGGTGACCCAGTTTTCCGGAGCAATGGGAACATGGACAACGTCCGGCATGTCTGAAATTGCAACGTCCTGCCGGTTTTTAGGCAGTTGATCAGGATTGACAATGTGCGGGCGATAGAAAGTTCCGCCCATGGTAATGCCGCCGATGGTCCGCGCAAGCTGGATGGGACTTACAGCCACAGCGCCTTGCCCGATGCCCACCGAAATCACCTCGCCTGCATACCACTTCTGGCGGAAGGTCTTCATCTTCCATTCTTCAGAGGGCATCACGCCGCTGACTTCATTAGGCAGATCGATTCCTGTTTTGTGTCCCAAGCCCATTGCGGTGGCCCATTTGGCAATTGTCTGAATGCCTAGCCGCTCCGCCAACGTATAAAAGAAAACGTCGCAGGATTGATAAATGCCTTTGCTGATATCCACCACGCCGTGGGTACGATGCTCGCCTTTTACCCAGCAATTGAAATAGCGGCCGTAGAAAACGCCGCCGCCTGGGCAGTTCACGCGCATGTTCTGCGCCACGCCTTCCTGCAATCCAGCTACGGACATCACAATTTTGAATACGGAGCCGGGCGCAAGCTGCGCCTGAATGGCTTTATTCAGCAGCGGATGGTTTGGATCAGTAACCAACTGCGTCCATTCCTTACCGGAGATGCGCACAGCAAAATCATTGGGATCAAAGGTTGGGCGGCTCACCATAGCCAGGATCTCGCCATTGCGCGGGTCCATGGCGACTACTGCGCCGTTCTTCCCTTCCAGTGCCTGCTCCGCCGCCTTCTGAATATCAAGGTCAATCGTAAGTCTTAATTTCTGGCCGGGAACCGCTGGAATATTTGCATTCGGAGGCCGCCCGACTTCCTTGCCCTTGCTGTTCACCAGCACGCGGCGCGATCCATCTTTGCCCATCAGGATGTCGTTGTATTGCAGCTCAACGCCAGACTGGCCGACAATATCGCCGCGTTCATAAAGCTCGAACTTCGGCGAGTTAAGCATGTCTTCACTGACTTCACCCACGTAGCCAATCGCATGCGCCATGAACCCATCTTTGGGATACAAGCGGCGGTGCACCATCAATGTTTCCAGCTCTGGAAATTCGTCGCGGTGTGATTCAATAAAGGCACGTTCATCAGGAGTGATGTCGTCTTTGACGATGATCGGCTCGAACGATGGCTTGTGCGCAAGCTGGTAGCGGCGAATTTTGTCGAGCACCTCTTCCACAGGAAGGTGCAGGCCGTCCGCTATCTTCTGCGCATCGGCATTGAGATCACGCATCTGGTCGCGCAGCAGCAGTGCGGAGAATGACGGATAGTTATCGACAATCAGTTGGCCATCGCGATCATAGATTTTGCCACGCGGCGCCAGCACCGGCACCTGACGAATACGGTTCTGCTCAGAGCGTGTAGCGTACTCGTCATTTTTGCGGATCTGCAGGCTCCACAATCCATATGCGAGCACCACGAACACTGCCAGAATCACATATTGGATAACTGAGAATTTTGCTTGCGGTAATTTTTCGTCGCGACCGGGCATACCTGCTACTTACTGTTGCTTGCACAACAGAATATGGGTGGAATTTTCCTTTTTTTGGAGGCCCCATTTAGAGTACCGCATTTTGCTCTTGCAACGCATAAGACAAAGCACTGAGGGTAGTTACTGAAGGATTAATACAGACCTGTACACTACGCTTGCCGAATTGCCGCCCTTACATCTGGGTGGTTTAATTCCTGAGTTTGAACTTATCCAGCAGCGAAAACAGCACCACCGCCGCCAGCGCGTTGGCCAAGGCAGAAAGCAGCGTGTATCCCCAATTCCAGGCTTCACTGCCGCCCACCAGCATGGTGTTGATGCCCATGTAAATAAACCGGTGAATGATGACGAAAGCAAAGGTCATCAGGAAACGCGAGCCGGGATTGTCCACGTCGAGCTTCACGCCCAGCGATGAGCCGAGATAGCCAATAATGGTTTTGGCGATCCCGAACAGGCCAATGGGGTGGCCGGTCCACGCGTCCTGCAGGGTACCGATCAAAGCGCCGGTAATCATGCCCGGAATTGGGCGACGACGAGCCACGGCAAAAAAGATGGTCACCAGCAACGGCAGGTCAAGAACGGTAAGAAACCGTATCCGCAGAAAAACCTGAAAAAAGACGGCCAGTATAGGAATGCCAATGGATACCACCCAGCTAAACTGGTGGACTTCAATTTCTTCCCGCGATGTTAAGGAAACGCCGGCGTTCATTGTGGAGGCTTCTCCCCTGCGGCTGGCGTTGGCGTAGCTTCAGACTGGCCTGCTGCATTCGTGTCGGATTGTGCCGCATCCGGGCTGGCGGGCTCTTTCTTTTTGGACTGAGTAGTTTTTGGTTTCGGCGTTGGCGTTGGAGTAGCCGTGCCATTTATTCCCGCATTTGAAGCAGCAGACTGCCCGGTTCCCGCTGGCTTCTTGCTATCACTGCCCGGCTTTGACGCTGCCGCGGAATTGCTCCCGGTTGCGCTGACCGATGTGGATGCCTTTTGAATCGCGGGATTCGCACCAGCGTTGCCCGATGTGGAGGGTTTTGCAGATGCAGGAGTTGCAGCAGTGCCTGCTGGTGTTGCCGGCTTTGGCGCTCCTGTTCCGGCGCTGGCAGTTTCTTTCTTCTGCTCTGTCCCGCCTGGGGCTGCATTCTTTGCTTTATCCGCAGGAGTGGGTGATGCACCGGCTTTCGGTGCCCCGGCGGTTGTTCCGGCCGCTTTAGGGTCTTCCTGCTTTGGCACACTCGGCAAACGTTGCGCAAGAATATCGGCGGCGCGGACTGACGTTGCTCCCGCTGTGACTGTAGGCGTTTTTTCTGAAACCTCGGTGATTACCAGCACTTCTTCCAACCTTCTCAGGTCCGCGGCTGGTTTGATCTTGATGATCAGAAAAGGATCGTTGTCATGGTCCGGGACAGAGCTGCTTACAGTGCCAACAGCCAGCCCTTTGGGATAAATGCGGTCTCCTCCGCTGGTGACCACCTGCTCACCGGGCTCCACATTTTCATCCGCCATGATGTCATTGACCTGCAACTCGCCAATGCTTGTGCCTTTCACAATGCCCTGAAGCCGCGTTTTTTCCAGGATTACGCCCGCGCCGCTATCATGGTCATTGATCAGCAGAACCTGGGAACTGTAATCAAATACATCCTTGATCTTGCCCACGATTCCATCCGGAGTAATCACCGGCATATCCACTTTAATGCCGGCACGCTTTCCTTTATCGATATAGATCACGCGCGACTGCTCAGTCCCGCTGGTGCCGATTACCTGCGCGGCAACCGTCTTGGCAATCGATTGTTCCTTGAAATCCAGCAGCGCCTGCAAACGCCGCGCCTGGTCGGCATCCTGTTTCAGGCGGACCTGTTCCATCTGGAGCCGCGAAACTTCATCCTGCAATTCTCGGTTCTGCTTGCGGATACCGCGTAGATCCGCATAATTATGCCAACTATCGCGGAAGAAATGCCCCGTGGAGACCAGCGCTTTTTCAACCGGGGTAAAGGCGTTCACGCTCCACACGCGGATCAAACGCGTGTTGCCGCCGCTAGTGGCGGCCCTGGCGTTTTCCTGGCGCTTGACCTGCGTGGCCAGGACGACCACCTGGATGAAAAGAACCGCCATCAGTACGAGCGGGTTCTTGTATCGAACAAAAAAATTTTCCATGATGCTGCGCTAGGAGGGCCAGATGAGGACGGAAGCGGCCAGGCTCCCGTCCCGTTACTCTTTACTCAATTGAAATCTTTCTCAAAAGTTTGAAATCACTCAACATTTTTCCCGTACCCAGCACCACGCTGGCCAGAGGATCGTCGGCAATGGAAACCGGCAAGCCCGTTTCTTCACGGATTCTCTTGTCCAGGTTTTTCAATAGAGCGCCGCCACCGGTAAGAACAATGCCACGGTCGCTGATGTCCGCGCTCAGCTCTGGAGGCGTACGTTCCAGGGCAACGCGAATCGCGTTCATAATGGTGCTGATGCACTCGGAGAGCGCTTCGCGAATTTCGCTGTCGTCAATGGTGATGGTTTTGGGCACGCCTTCAATCAGGTTTCGTCCCTTGATTTCCATGGTAAGCGGTTTATCCAGGGGATAAGCCGAGCCAATTTCAATCTTGATGGTTTCAGCGGTGCGTTCACCGATCAGCAGATTGTATTTGCGCTTCAGGTAATTCATGATGGCTTCATCCATCTGGTTACCCGCCATGCGCACAGAGCGTGAATAAACGATGCCGCTCAAAGAAATCACGGCGATGTCCGTGGTGCCGCCGCCGATATCCACTACCATGTTGCCGCTGGGCTCGGTGATGGGCAGTCCGGCTCCAATAGCCGCCACCATGGCCTGCTCCACAAGGTGAACTTCACTGGCCTTGGCGCGATAGGCTGAATCCATGACGGCGCGCTTTTCCACTTGCGTGATTTCTGAAGGAACGCCGATCACAATGCGCGGATGCACCAGCATCTTGCGGTTGTGCGCCTTCTGAATAAAGTAGTTCAGCATCTTCTCGGTGACTTTAAAGTCGGCGATTACGCCATCTTTCATCGGCTTGATGGCGACAATATTTCCCGGCGTGCGGCCCAGCATCTCTTTGGCTTCCTTGCCCACGGCCTCTACTTCCCCGGTGTTCTTATTGATGGCCACAATGGAAGGCTCATTTACCACGATGCCTTTGCCTTTTGCATAAACCAGCGTGTTGGCCGTTCCCAGATCAATGGCTAGATCGCTGGAAAACATGCTGAAGAGCGAGCGCAGGTTATGGATGCGTGAATTTTCTGATTTGAAACCGTTTGACGACATACCAGCTTCTTTCTGTCTTTGTTGTTAAATTCGGTAAAACTCTGGGCAGCTTTAGGACTGCGCACTTCTCCGTCCCAAACGCTCAGCTTCTTGCGCAATCTGTTCCGGGAAACATACACTGTGCCACAAATCCAGCATCAAGCAATAAGTGATTTTACTGGATATTCACATGCTTGGACACGGTGCCGACATCGCCTTTGCTGTTCTGTGCCGTAACAGTAATCACATTTTCTCCGGTCGGCAGAGGATTGGTGAAATGATGAAAGTCTCCCTCGCTGTTCACCACCGCTTCCTGCCCGTTCACCATCACGCGCGCATTCGGTTCCGTGTGTCCTTTTACTTCGATCACATGCCCCAGTTGGGTGAAATCATTTAACTCCAACGCGAGAGTGCCTGTACCTTTGGGTACAACCGTGAACCGGTACACTTCACTTTCCACTGACTCTTTGCCGTCCTGTCCGATTGACCGCACCTGCCAGTAATAAGTCCCTTCCTGAAGGTTGGTGACCATTACCTGCGTGGCGGACTTCCTGTCATCTACTATAGGGCCGGCAAATGACCCATTCCGCGCAATTTTAATGTGGTACTCACGGACGTTATCTACCGGCGCCCAGGAAAAATTCACGGCTTTTGTGCTCTGGTCCACAAAGACGTTCTGCATAGGCGCCGGCGAAATCAGCGTGGGCGGCTGCAATTCCTTGGTTTTGACCATCTCCCTGGAATTGCTGGTGAACGCTACCTTGGTGTAATTTTCCAGCGGCACTGTCTGGCTTCCACGCTGCACCTCGCCTGATCCTCTTCTCATTAATACGGAATGCTCGTCAGCCCGAATGTCATTGACGACCTCGGCGGAGCTTTCAGGAGCAATCGTGGCTGTGGCGTCGCCAACAATCACCTGCGATCTGGAGCCGATCACAAAAGTGGAGGTCGCCAGATCTACCCGGCCCGTGGTCACCTGGACTTTCACGGCTGTCTGCTGCGATGAATTGACCGAGTTCTCCTGGATGGTAATCAATGAATTCGGCTTTACCGTGTAATTAGTACCGTCAGTAAAAACAACTTTGGCCAGGCCTTCAGGCGAAGTCTGCACCACGTCTCCGCGTTCCAGGGCCAGGGTGTAGTCGGCAATAACCCATGTATTGGTGCTGGCTTTGCGAACGCGCACATTGCCATCAATATTGGTGAAGTGCGCCTGCTGTGGGCCGGGCTCCGGGCTGCCTGCATTACTGGTACCATTGGCCACGCCCATCTTGGCCAGCGCTTTTCCTATGCCGATCTGGCCGGAGGCAATCAGTTTGTTTGCTGTGTCAGGAAAAGCGAAGTACATCACCACGCCGGCAAGCAACAGCACAGCCAGCAGTCCCATGAGTACACTGCGATAGGTGATGGTGACATAAGAAATCTGGAATGCGGATTTTCGCTTTTGCGCCACTGCGTTTTAACTGTGGGATGTTTCTTAGTGGCTAGAGAATATCACAGTGTTGCTGCCTCTAGGACGCTTCGCCCATCCCCTCTGTCTAAGGTTTTCCGAGTAACTCCAGCGGGTCAAAACCCGGTGTTTCAGGGCTAATTAAAGCAGAAATCATGTTATGAAGCAGTAGCCATGTAGGTTCCGGGGCTATCACAAGGTCATGGCCTCTCCGCGAGAGACGCGAATGGTGTACTTGGAAATGACTATTCAAGGAGCATTGAGTGAAAGCACGCGGCAGGGAGTGGGGACAGTTCCCCCGTTCAAAACTTTAGCCGCGAACCACGCGATGACGCGAACCATATTGGCTTATCAAGGGGTCCGTGTTCATTCGCGAAATTCGCGGCTGATTGTTCTTGCTATTGCTGAATACCAATTACTAATTACTGACTTACAGCGAACTCATGTTTGCCAGGAATTCCGCGTTGGCGCGGGTCTTGGCCATTCTTTCCGTAAGCAGTTCCATGGCTTCCACCGGGGAGAGCGGGTTCAGCACCTTGCGCAGCACCCAGATGCGGGCCAGGTCTTCCTTGGGGATGAGCAATTCTTCCTTACGCGTGCCGGAGCGTTGAATATCAATGGCCGGGAATACGCGCTTATCCACCAGCTTGCGGTCAAGGATGATTTCCATGTTGCCGGTGCCCTTGAATTCTTCAAAAATCACATCATCCATGCGTGAACCAGTTTCAACCAGCGCCGTAGCGATGATGGTGAGTGAGCCGCCTTCTTCAATGTTGCGGGCCGCGCCAAAGAACCGCTTGGGGCGCTGCAATGCGTTGGAGTCCACACCGCCGGAAAGCACTTTGCCTGAAGGCGGAACAATGGTGTTATAAGCGCGCGCCAGACGCGTGATGGAATCCAGCAGGATGACCACGTCAC
>DASRCD010000268.1:0-7397 GCA_035653315.1 Candidatus Angelobacter sp. | reverse complement strand
GCAATGGTCAGCCATGAACCTAAGGCAAGCCCGGAATGCCACAATGTAGTGATCTGGGGAATGACTGCCGTCCCCGTAAACCACAATGACATGCCAAGCAGTTCAGCCAGAGACAGCAAAAAAAGGACCCGCCGTGAAGAGAGTTCGCGGCGGGCCTGGGTCTGAACAGTTACCGGCATTTAGCTTTTGAGTTTCCTGCGTTCACAGGATTCCACCATTTTTGTGGGATCAACGGCATCACTGTCAACTTGCATCTCGACGATCTTGCCTTCTTTGTCGATCAGGAAGTTCACGCGGCGGCCAATCTTATGTTTTTCATCGTAGAGGCCATATTCTTTAGTGATGTCTCCGCCCCAATCGCTTAGCAGAGGAAAGGTTACGCCAATTTTTTCCGCCCATGCGGCATTGCTGAAGGGGCTGTCCATACTGACACCCAGGACCTGGGTGTCTGCAGCTTCCAGTTTTTTCAAGTTCGCCTGGAAGTTCTGCATCTGCTTGGTTCAACCACCGGTGAAGGCAAAAATATAAAACGCCAGTGCAACGTTCTTTTTGCCTTTGAAGTCATGAAGCGAAACCATGTTTTTAAAGGTCTGGTCTCGCAAGCTAAAGTCGGGGGCCATGTCTCCGACTTTCAATTTGGGTGCGGGTGGCGTGGATGCTTCTTTTTTCTCGCTTTGTGCCAGCAGTTTCCTGCCTGCACTTGGTCCAAAAAGCGCCAGCCCACCTAACATCTGAAGAGCAGTTCGTCTGCGCATATTTCCTTTCCTCCGCCTAACGACTACTAAACAAATTATTACTGTGAACAAATAATCGTTGCGGCGTTCCCTCTTTTGCCGCAGTCCGGCCCAGGCAGGCAGATGCCTGCTTTGGCCGACGTAATAGCATACATGATGGACTTATGGTTCTGACAAGCTCTTAAATAGGCAATTCGGTTCCCGGGAAACTGTTGACTATTCACGGTGTTAGTATTTGCTGGAGGTCTTTTATGAAAGTGATGGTTTTTTTTCTTGCACTCATAACGCTATTCGGAACAGCCTCAGCACAATCTTCAGCACTCACTGCCCCCATTCAGCCAAATACAATCTATGCCGGCGCCGATGGAAAGTTTGAAGCTGACCCGGATACTGCGGTGGTCCGCATGGATATCGGGGCCCAGCAGAACACCTCTCAAGCTGCTTATGAACACGCCGCTGCTGCGGCAAAGCGCGTGCGCGACGTGCTTACCGCAAACGGGATTGATCCCAAAACGGCGCAGGTCGGCTTGTATCAGGTGCAGCCGATGTATGACTGGAAGAACCCAAAGCACAAAGTAATTGGGTATACGGTGGCTACTGACATCAGCTTGAAATTGAAGCAACGTGATTTTGGCAAAATAGGGCCGCTCACTGAGCAATTAGCGGATATTGAAGATGCGCAGAACCAATCCGTTACTTATACATTGGAAGATATTGAACAGGCAAAAGCCAAAGCTTCAGAAGATGCATTGAAAAAAGCACGCAATCAGGCCAGTGCCGTGGCTACAGCCGGCGGGCGGACTCTGGGTGAGCTGGTTTATGCATCGATTGATATAAATCAGCCTGTTGTTATGCCTCTTGCAAGGCCAATGATGGCAAGGGCTGCTGTCGCCGGGGCCGCGCAATCTGCGCCTACAGAGAACTTTACTCCACAACTGGTAACCATTGACGCTCATGTGAATGCTTTATTTGCGCTGAAATAAAATTTCGTCTGGCGCATAATTGAGCTTATGGCATCCACCAGGCAGATTGACCAGCAGCGGCCCGCTGAAACAACAGAACTATCTTTAGCTTCAGGAGAAAACAAAGAAGGACCGGCTTCCCTGAATCAGGTGCCGCCTCTTTCGGGTTACAACCTATTTTTGTCCGATACAACGCTTTCGCAAGCCATTGTGCGTGAAGGCGCCGGCTGGGCGCGGGAGCAGATCAGCGAATTTGGCCGGCTGCTTGGCACGGATGAAGTCCAGCGCTGGGGCTTTGACGCCAATGAAAACAAGCCGGTGTTGCATACCCATGATCGCTATGGAAACCGCCGTGATGAGGTGATTTTCCATCCCTCATGGCACAGTCTTATGCGCATGTCCGTGGAAAACCGGCTGCATAATCTTCCATGGGAGGCAAACAAAAGCGGCGCACATGTGGCGCGCGCCGCGCTGATGATGCTGGCTGCACAAAATGAAGCTGGCCACACATGCCCTATCTCCATGACATTTTCAGCTGTTGCCGCTTTGCGGGTTGATCCGGCGCTTGCGCATGAATGGGAGCCCAAAATATTTTCCGCTTCGTACGATCCTCGATTCGTACCGTCGCAGGAGAAAGCCGGGGTTCTGCTGGGCATGGGCATGACGGAAAAACAGGGTGGCTCCGACGTGCGTGCAAATATCACCCGCGCGGAGCGCATTGGCAACTCCCGCGAATATC
Organism: Candidatus Angelobacter sp.; assembly: GCA_035653315.1. Lineage (GTDB taxonomy): Bacteria > Acidobacteriota > Terriglobia > Terriglobales > Acidobacteriaceae > Angelobacter. The sequence goes on along the minus strand of DASRCD010000268.1, from coordinate 4,962 downwards.
TGATCACCGGGCACAAATGGTTTTGTTCTGCCCCAATGTGCGATGCATTTTTGATTCTGGCCCAAACCGGCAATGGGCTTTCCTGTTTTCTGCTGCCGCGCTGGACTCCCGCTGGCAACAAGAACAAGTTTCACCTCCAACGGCTCAAAGACAAACTAGGCAATCGCTCCAATGCTTCCAGTGAGGTTGAGTTTGCACAGGCGTGGGCGCAGTTGGTGGGTGAAGAGGGAAGAGGCATTCAGACCATTATTGAAATGGTGAACCATACCCGGCTGGATTGTTCCATTGCCGCCGCCGGTTTGATGAGGCAGGCATTAGTGCAGGCTATGCACCATGCAAGCCATCGCAAGGCTTTTGGAAAATTACTGATGGACCAGCCGCTCATGCGCAATGTCCTCGCCGATCTTGCTTTGGAATCAGAAGCGGCGACTTTACTGATGGTGAGGGTGGCAAAATCTTTTGATGTCCGCAATACGAACGACCAGGAGCGCGCTTTCTGCCGCATTGTTACTGCAATCGCAAAGTACTGGCTGTGCAAGCGCTCTCCTGCGGCGGTTGGCGAAGCGCTGGAATGCCTGGGCGGAAACGGCTATGTTGAAGAATCCATGATGCCCCGGCTCTATCGCGAAGCGCCGCTTTACTCCATTTGGGAAGGTTCCGGCAATGTGATTTGCCTGGATGTATTGCGGGCGCTGGCCAAAGAACCGGCAACGGTGGATGCGCTGCTGAATGAATTGAAGTCAGTTGCTGGAAAAGGTCAACGTCTGGACAACTATGTTTTGGCCCTTCAAGACCGGCTGGCCAGCAAATCTAATGGTGGAGTGGCCGAATACTCAGCGCGCGAGTTGACAGAAAAGCTTGCTCTGGCGCTCCAGGCATCATTGATGGTTCGCTACAGTTCGTCCCATGCCGCTGAAGCTTTTATTGGCTCTCGATTGGCTGGCCAGCATGGCCATGCTTTTGGAACATTACCGGCAGGAGTCAATGTAGCAGGCATTTTGGAAACGGCAGGGATGGCACAATAAGCACCAAAGAAAAAAGTCTTCGCGGTCTGCTTGCGGCCGCGAAGACCCACCAAGGAAAGAAAAACAGAAGTTCACAGAGGCAAGGCGAAGGAGCTCGATCAGGTCCCCTGTGTCTTCTTTGTGGTTCCCTGTTTACCTAGTGAACACAATTCCGAATCCGTTTCATGCAAATCGCCCAATTTTTAAATTTTTATTGCATGTTGTTTGTTTTTGGGAATTCGCGTTGGCAGGGCAGACTATCGTTATAATTTCCGGTTCCAACACGGCACATATGCTCATGTTTCACACCCCAAATAGAGGTTAATCCTAAAAATGAAACCTGCTTTACGGATTGTTTTTACTGCATTCGTAGTAATCAGCTTTAGCCTTGAAATCTTTGCTCAATCCGCTGTCCGCACAGAGGAAGCGAAAAAAACCTATAAATCCGCCATGGAAGAAGCGGACCAGAAGATTGCGGATGAGGTGAAAGCCCATTCAGAGCTGATGAAAAACCTGGAGTACTTAACCACGCGCATTGGCCCGCGCCTTACCGGCACCAAACAAATGCAGCAGGCCAGCGACTGGACGCTGAAACGTTTCCACGATTATGGGATTGACGCAAAACTGGAGACCACGGAAATTCCTCATGCCTACTATCGCGGCGTAGATACGGCGGAAATTGTCTCGCCAATTTCACGCCATATTGGCATCCATGCCGTGGGTTGGAGCAAGGCCACGCCGGGCGAGATTTCTGGCACCGTGAGGCTGGTGAAGATGGATTCCCTGGACGATCTGGCGAAATTCAAGGGCAAGATGAAAGGTGCGATTCTGCTGCTCAACAAGCCGGCAACTATTCCAACCGAACCGGAAGAGAATGCTTACGATGCTGTGATTCCTCCGGAGCGCGGCGTTGCGCATGCCCCAAGACTCGGCTTTCAGGAAAGAATGAAGATGATGGCGATGATTGCGGACGAGCAGCCCGCGGCGGTGTTGCTGGATAGCGGCAAGACTGACAATCTTTTCAATATGAGCAGTTTCAGCCGGTATCAGCCTTCGCAAGTGCCGCTGGCGTTCCTTGCGCATGAAGATTACAGCCTTATCTATAGATTGGTGGAAGACACTCCGGTCACTTTAAAAATCAATCTGACTGGAACATTTAGTCCAGGGCCTGTTCCAGCTTCCATCACGGTTGCTGAGATTCGTGGCAGTGAACTTCCGGATGAACGTGTGATTATCGGCGGCCACCTGGATTCATGGGACCTGGGACAGGGAGCGCTTGATAACGGCACGGGATCCATGGCCGTGCTGGAAGCAGCCCGCACGCTAAAAGCCCTGGGTTGGAAGCCCAAGCGTACCATCACATTTATTCTGTTTACCGGGGAAGAGCAGGGAGGCGTGGGCGTGGATACTTTCATGAAGAACCATGCCAATGAAATTCCAAAGATGGATGCCGCCCTTGTTCACGATACCGGTACCGGTAAAGTCTTCAGCATTGCCCTGGAAAATCTTTATGAGACCGCCCCGCTCATGACCGAAATATATGAACCGTTGCGCGCAGTGTTCGATTTACAGCCGCTTAGCACCCGTTATTTTGGTTCATCAGACCATGTGGCTTTTCTCCGGGCGGGAGTTCCAGCTTATTTCTGTGTGCAAAAACCTGCTCACTATCGTGAGGCTCACCATAGCCAGACAGATACCTTTGACAAAGTTATTCCGGATGAGATCAATGAAGGAGCAGCATTGCTGGCAGCATGGGCATGGAACGTATCTGAAATGCCGGTTGCTTTACCTCACCATGCTGCTGCCGGTACTCGCGGACAATAAGTTCCAGTTAGTCTGGATAGAAGCCCATCCATTCCAAAGGATGGGCTTTTTATAGAATCATATGTACAAATGGCCAATGAACTAAAAGTTTATAGTTTTTTCTTGTAAAAACTAAGTCTTATAGTATTCTCTGCTTACTGCTACAACCTTAGTACCTATAGTATAGGAATTTTGAAGTAGAAAATCCTTCCGGTGCGTTTCCCAAATATTTAGCAGATTCATTCCCCTGGGTGAGTTGTGTCTTTAATTGGCGCGGATCTCCAGGCGCGGTTTGCCTGTGAGATAAAAAAGGATACCACTTGAACTCTGTAAGCAGGAATTGTTCCAGGCACTGCCGTTGTTTGGCATTAAGAGCAACTTGGGCTTCACTCGCGATGATTTTATTGCTCGCCTTCTCTGTTCATGCTCAAACAACGGTCAACCCTACAACTTCAACTACCGTAATAGCAGCTACTACCGATCCGCTGAATGTAGTTACAGCTCCCACCGGTAGCCTTGTCCTTAGTGGCACAGCCATAAATCCTCAAACAAACCGGCCTGTACGGCATCTCTGGGTAGCAGATAGCTTTTTAGGCATTTGCCGCGTCGATCCTGACCTGGACTCTCCGGGGCCTTATGCGATCAATACCAGTGCTTGCCCTTTGGGTGGGCTTTCCACACTGCAAGGCGGAGCAATGGCTTTTGATTCTGCCAATAAACTGGTCTATCTGGTGGATGAGCAGGTAAAGAATTCGCTCGGTGTATTCCGCGTGAACTATCTACCTGATGCGGATAATGGAAATGGTTCGCTCGATCTTTCAAGCTTGTTTTCACTGGGCGGCGCTCCGCCGAACCAGCTTTTTGTTGGCGGGCAAACAGGATGCCCTTTTCCCGGCGCTCCCGGTCCACCAAACTCCGTAGCCATTGATCCCCAGGGAAATGTATGGGTTGGCTTCAGCAAGAGTTCAGCCATTGTGCGCTTTAATGCTCCTGCTGCCGTCACGTCCAATAGTTTCGGTACTTGTGCTCAGTTTGTGCAGCAGGCAGCCACTGTGGCGGGCAATCACAACGGTTCTGGCCTGGCCTTTGTGGGACACGATCTTTGGGGCGCAACGCTCGAGATCATGTATACGATCAAGAATGCAGACACAGTTTGTCTGGTGGGCCAGAATCCTGCTTGTGGTTCAGCGAATGGAACTGCTCAAATTGTATTGGGAACGTTGCTGGGCGCAACCTCCATCACCAGCGACCAGATATATCCTGCAACGAACGGCAACAATCTATATGTTGGCGATGCAAACAGCGTGGCGTGGGTAGGCAATGTTGCCGCTGGCACCAATGGCCAAACATTGGCATTGTCTTATATTGATGCTTCGGCCGGATTAGCAAATGTCGGTACAGTGGCGATAGATGGTAATGATCCGGCGAACCTTGTGCTCTATACAGGCGATGATCCCAGCGGTGCTGCCACAACCGGCGCCGGAAGAATATTCCAGACCATTCAAACTGCTGCGGTTCCTGGACCACCGGGCGCACCATTAAATGTAGTTGCATCGATTGCAAATGGGCAGGGAACTGTTTCGTGGAGTCCTGCACAGACTGGTCAACAGGTAACCAGCTACACCGTGCATAACAACTTTGCGTCGAATGGGCAGCCGCTTGCAGACATTATCGTCTCGCCAGTGGGTTCTGGATTTCCCGTAACATCCACAACGCTGGCCGGTATCGCCGCAAATACTTCCTATCAATTTGAAGTCATGGCAAGCAATGCACAAGGATCAAGCGCATTTTCCGCACCCAGCAACCTTGCGCCCGTAATTCCAATTCCTGATCCGCCAACCGGAGTGCAGGCCATTGCAGGAGACACGCAGGCATTCGTCTCATGGGTAGCTCCGGTAAACAATGGAGGCACGCCTGTTCTTAGTTACACGGTGACAACGCTGGTCAATGGCAGCCCAACTCCAAACATCGTTACCGTTCCTGCCTCCAGCGCGGGAACAGCGGCGAGCGCTGTTGTATCGGGACTGACAAACAATACTTCCTACACATTCACGGTTCATGCCAGCAACGCGCAGGCCAACAGCCAGGAATCTGCCCCCTCGACTCCTGTAACTCCCTCCATCAGCAACGTGCCGATCATGAAAATTGAAGTAAA
>DASRCD010000267.1:0-2120 GCA_035653315.1 Candidatus Angelobacter sp. | reverse complement strand
TGCGCTGATAGCCATGGGGAATCCTTATGTCGCGCAGAGTTTTCCTAATACAGAAAATTATTTGTGCACATTTTCCAACGCCACAAGCTCAGAGGTGGGAGCGGTGAAAGTGCTTTTTGGAGAAGCTGTCCCAGTTGGGCATTTGCCGGTAACGCTGCCTGGGATCGCCCAGCGCGGATTTGGACTGCAACGTTCCGGTGCAAACAGCGGAACAAAGTAGCTGTTAAGGCACGGCGCGCGTGGATTCCCGAATCACCAGCTCGGCTGCCAGCTTGCGGTGGATTGCCCCGAAAGAGCGGTTCTCCGCTGCGGCGGTAATGGCATCATTCACAATTGTAACGGCGGCTGCGCCCATGGCTTCCATTGGCTGGCGTACAGTTGTAAGCGCAGGAACAAAAAGCTGCGACGAATTAATATCGTCAAAGCCAATCACAGAACAATTTCCCGGCACTTTGATTCCGGCTTTCGCCAGGGCGCGCAAAGCGCCGAAGGCTGTCATGTCGTCATAGGCCACCAAGGCAGTAAACTGGCGATCGCGCTTGAGCAACTCATCTGTCATGCGGAAACCATCGTCCACGCCAAGATTTGGGTTTCGCTGGTCCGGCAGATCGACAATCAGGCGCTGGTCCAGATCAAGGCCGGTATCTTTGGCAAAACGCTGTATGCCACGCCAGCGGGCCTTGCTGCTGGAAAGCGTTTTAGGACCGCGAACAAAAGCGATTTTGCGATGACCCAATCCATACAGATGAGAAAGCGCCGAATACGCTCCCGCTTCATCGTCCACAATCACGGAACTGGTTGCATCGGATTCCAATTCGCGGCCAATGATTACGGTTGGAATTTTTCCCCGTTCAATATCGGCCAGCAAATTGATATCAAGATAGAGCCAGTTGGCCAGCACAATCAGGCCTTCAATCCTGCGTTCCAGCAGCATCTCCAGATATCGCTCAAACCGTCCGCGTTCATTGTGGGCATCAGCCAGAATCGGCAGATAAGACGCCTGATATAAAGAATTCTCAATACCCCGCAAGATTGGCGTGCAATAGGGATCGGTAATATCAAAAACCATCACGCCGACAGTATGGTTGCGTTTGCTGCGCAGGGACTTAGCAAACACATTCGGGTGATATCCCAGTTTCTTTGCGGCTTTCTGGATTCGCGCTTTAGTCTGTGGCGGAATATACCTTGCCAGTGGCGCATTATTCAGGACAATGGAGACAGTGCTGGCCGAAAAGCCGCTCATCTTGGCCACGTCACGAATGGTGACGGTGGTTTTGTTCGGATTTTTTTGTCTCATTTGGATGCCCTGTCTGGTAGTAAAGCGGCTAAAGCCGAGCTGCTTCTTGTGTCTGACATTTTCGCATCTTTTCAACTAAAAGCGTTCAATAAAATATGGTCGATATTTCGCTTAAATCTATGCAGTTGTTTTATTGAAACGTTTCGCTATAATACTTCCCAGGACCGTGGACTACTTTCTACGTGGAGGCCGCCATGGATAAATTCGCCATTGGAGTGGATTTAGGCGGCACCAATCTGCGCATCGCGGCAGTAAACGATCAAGGCCGCGTCCTGGATTCAGTGGATACGCTTACTGAAGTCGGCCAGGGGCGCGAGACCACAGTGTCCCGGCTCACTGAAACCGTGCGATTTATTTCGCGAAAATTTTCCAGCTCACACAAATTCATGGGCGTCGGCGTTGGGCTCCCTGGAATCATTGATTTGGAAGCAGGCATGCTTTGCTCTGCGGCGAATCTTCCCGGCTGGAATGATTATCCCGCTCGTGAGGACCTGGAAAACCGGTTGGGTACAACGGTTATTCTGGAGAATGATGCGAATTGTGCCGCGCTTGGCGAAAACTGGCTTGGCGCGGGACGCGACGTAAGTGATCTCTGCATGATCACTTTGGGTACTGGCGTGGGCGGCGGGTTCGTGGTAAATGGCAAGCCATGGCACGGCGTAATGGGAATGGCCGGTGAGCTTGGACACATGACTGTAATTCCTGAAGGCGAGCCCTGTGGATGCGGGAATCATGGCTGTTTAGAGCAATATGCATCGGCCACCTCGATTCATCGTATGGCAAATCATGCCGCGGAACAGGGACGGTCATCCTGCCTTGCTGA
>DASRCD010000266.1:0-3230 GCA_035653315.1 Candidatus Angelobacter sp. | reverse complement strand
CCGGAATATCCCTTTGGCAGCGGCTGGATATCTTTTACCAGGGCTATCTTGTCCATATTTCTGCCCTTCTCGTCAAAGAACATGGCATCTTCGGCAAAATATTTTTTGAATGGCGCGGGATCGCCTGCGGTCACGGCGTCAAAAAGTTCCTGCGATCTCCGCACCAGTTCTTGCTGCGTAATGCTTTTCTGTTGTGCCGGCGCGGAGGATGCGCTGAGTATCGCCGCAAAAGCCAGCAGGATTGCCGCAAGAAATCTGTAATTCATAAATCCCTCTGCTGGAAAATGTAGCATTGTGGGACGAAGCGTGGAGTTTTGCCTGAGAGGAAAGGATGTGATGCACCGATTCGAAGCGCCTGGGCAATTGCGGGCTGAAATTCAGCTCAAATGCAGCTTGTCTCGCTTGCGGCGGTCATTGCGGGCGAGCTGAATGATCTGGTCAATCATTTCCACATAAGAGCGGCCGGATTTTTTTGCCGCCATAAAAAATTCTGAATTGCTGGAAAGCCACGGATTGGGATTGGCTTCAATCACGTAAACTTCGCCTTTTTCAGTCAGCCGCATATCAATGCGGCCATAATCGCGCAGCTTGAGGATCCGATAGGCAGTGAGCGCCGTACTGCTAAGCAACTCCTGGATCTCTTCATCCAGATCTTCCACCGGTGCGGACTTTGTGACCTTGTACGCCTCGCTGTCTTTCTCCCATTTCACTTCCATGCCGGCAACTTTCGGCATTCCTTCCGGCAAGCGTGAAAGATCAAGCTCTACCAGCGGCAGCACCTCAGGATTTTGATTGCCCAGAATGCCGGCGTAGATTTCGCGGCCTTCAATATATTCTTCAATCAGTGCAGGCGAATGAAACTCTTCCTGGACGTAATGGATGCGCTCCATCAGCTCTTTAACGCTCGTGACCACCGCGCCGCTATCGATGCCAAGCGAGCCGTCTTCCGATACCGGCTTAATGATGAGTGGAAAAGAAATGTCCTGGGAATGATCAAGCTTGCCTTGATAGCAGGTGGCAAAGTAGGGCGTGCGAATCCCGTAAAACTGAAACAGTTTCTTGGCTACGCCTTTGTCTTGCGCCAGATAGAGGCCCTGCGGCCCTGCGCCCGTGTAAGCACGGCCCAGCAAGTCAAGGTATGCAGCTACGTGCATCTCCATGGTGTCATCGCCGTCATAAGATTCCACCAGATTGAAAAACAGGTCGGCCTCATGTTTGGCCAGCGTAGCCAGGGTTTTGTCCTCGCCATCCAGCACAAGATAATCAGGCTCATGGCCTAATTTTTTCAGCGCATCAAAAATTTCTTCACGGTCATGCTTCTCTCTTTTCTTGCGTTGCTTCTTGCCGGCCTTTTTCTCCGTCTCAAGATAAACTTCCTCTTCCGCGGAACTATCGTAGAGCACCGTGATTTTCAATTTGCTTTCCATACCATTTCCAGTTTACCCGTGTTGCCGGCCCAGAATCATGTCTGTACGAATTTGCCGCGCGCCACATAGTTCATGGCCAGCGCCGTGGCATAGACCGTGATTTCCGTAAGATATTCCTTTTCGCACTTTACGTCCGCGCGCAGATTCAGCTCTGCCACGCGGGTTTCAATCGACTCAATCAGTTTTTTCACCAAAGGGCGCTGCACGCCGCTCCAGTAGGTAAGCTTATCCACCAGCGATTTGCGGTTTTCACGCAGTAAATCTGCCGCCGGACGAACCCCCTTCTTCCGCCGGGGCCCGATCTTAAAAATATCTTCAAGATCGGTATCCAGAGGCAGATCACCGGGTGAAGGCTGCTCACTCAAAGCCGCCTCATAAAACTCGGCGACGGTTGTGTCCATCTCTTCCACGGTAATATCAGTGCGCCCGCGCGGACGCACCGGATCGGTCTTGCCCAGCTTCCTGAAAGTCCGGTCCACATAGAGCAGCTTGTCCAGGGCTTTCCATCCCTTATATTTCTGCCGCCAGCGTGAGTTGGGTGTAAGCCACACGGCAAATGTTTCAGCAAAATCTTCATCAGGATGTTTCTGCGCGTACCAGCCTTCCATGTGGCGAACAAAGCTGCGTGAAAACGGAATGGGCCGGTAGACATCGCGATACGGCTTGCGATAAGGGCCAAAAATCTGCTTCCACTCCGCTGTTTTATGCAGCGCGTAAGCATAGTTGATGGCGTGCCCGGCCTCATGGCGCAGGTACATCATGATCTGGCGGGCGTCTTCCAGATCATTCATTTCTTTTTCAAGGCGCGCCAGCTTGGGATCAGCCAGATAAAACGGTATGCCGATGACCGGCTCCCCGGAAGGGCAGCCCCACTCATCGGTGAGATAACACGGCGGACGGAATTTCTTGAGGCCTTTGCGGTCCAGTTCACGATAGAGCTGCTGGACAAAGCGCTCCAGCGGCGACCCTTCCAGCTTCAGCCCCAGGTCGCGGATGGGCTTGCCCAGGATTTCCTGGACTTCCGGCGGTGCTTTTTCAAAGGCGGCGCGCAAGCAGACTCCGCGAAAAGAGTAGCACAGGCGCGATTTCCAAGGAGTTGACTAGCCGGCATACTCCAAAATCAAAGGTGAAGGGACCTTGAGGTTTGTCCCCATGGATAAGCTTCGATTTCGGTATGGCTTGCAGGTTGAACTTGTCATCTCGAGCGGAGCAGAAGGCCGAAGGGCCGAAGCGTAGTCGAGAGATCCCGGCACTGCCTGCTCTACCATGCCGTTGTGAGGCGTTCTACCAAGGGCAGCAGCTTTATCTAACAAGCAAAAAGCTCACCACTGATTCACACGGATAACACAGATCAAGCCAAGGCGGATCGGGTGATCTGGCAATCGGGTGATCGCACGTGATCCGAAGGCCAAACCTTACCCCTTAGGCACGGAGACACAGAAAAACCAAAAATCGGCGAATAATAAAGATTGAAGGCTCCGATCACCCGATGCCCCGCTCACCGGATCACCCGATCTCCAGCAGGTTTCTCCGGTGCAAAGCCTTAGGGCTTTTCAGGTGAAAACAGGTTTGCGTGAGAGGCCGCAATCAAGCAGAATAGTCGCAATGCGAATCTTTCAAGGTTTTCTTACATTTTTAATATTGGGGACGGCTGCGGCTGCTTTCTGCCAGGCCACAGACCCCGGCGCGCAACAGATCTGCGCCTCGGTTGAGAAAGTGGAATTACCGGCGGCTGACCGGCCTACCCAAGCGGAAGAAAAAGAGCTGAGCAAATGCGCGTCGGTTGACTCTTACTTTGGCTTT
>DASRCD010000265.1:0-4691 GCA_035653315.1 Candidatus Angelobacter sp. | reverse complement strand
AGCCGCAGCTTTACAGCTTCTTCCATCAATTCACGCGCGCGCTCAATGGTGTCACGCTCGGTAAGCGGAAGTGATGTGCCAGCGGCTTGAGCTGCGTCCCAGTATTTCCAAACAATCTGCCGCAGCTCGCCGTCCGGGCCAACCTGCATTTCCATGGCTGAACCGGGAGCCATTTTTCTTATGTGCTTAAATGCTGTTGAGGGATAAGGAAAATAGAGATAGGTAAGGTAATCATGCAGCGCCGCCGGATCAAGTTCCATGGGGACACCGGCTTTTAAGAGAGCCTTGATCTCCGAGGCGAAAACAAACTTACGGCTATCATAGGAATAAAACAATGGCTTCTTGCCAAGATGATCCGTCGCCAGCAGCATGCGGCGGTTACGATTGTCCCAGATAGCAAAAGCAAACATGCCACGCAGCTTGCGGACAATTTCACTGCCCCACTGCTCATACCCATGAATGATGACTTCGGTGTCAGTATTTGAGCGGAAATGATGTCCAGCGACCACCAACTCTGCGCGCAGTTCCTTAAAATTGTAAATCTCACCGTTAAAGGTAATCCAGACTGACTCATCCTCATTGCACATTGGTTGGTGGCCAGCAGCCGAAAGATCAATGATAGAAAGCCGGCGATGCTGCAAGCTTACCCACACCGAACTCTGGGCCATGGCAAAATATTTCATTCCGCCATCGTCAGGGCCGCGATGCCGGAGTTCCAACCCGCATTTTTCATCCGCGGGCGAGTTCCCGATTTGTCCAAAGATTCCACACATAAATTTTGTGTTCACCTTTACCGCTGCTTACACCAGAACAGGGTCTTCCTGCTGTACCGCTGCTGGATCCGCAACCGCGAATTCAGTCACCGGCTGGATAGCTTCCTGCAAACGCTGGTTCTCAATCATCTGTCCACGCACAACGCAGGCCAGCAAAACCCAGAGAAATCCATTTACTTCTATATACAGCCAGCGATCGCCAAAGAAATTGACGACAAAAACACACGCCATGAGCAAAGAAAAGCCAAGTCCCAGCGACTTGAGAAATGGGTCCTGTGCGCTGGTAAATAACCTGATTCCCTGCCGCGAGGCTTTAGCCAGCACAAGAAGGAAAAACAGAAGCCCAGTTACGCCCGTCTCTACCAGTACTTTGAGGAAGTAATTATGGGTATCCGTATAAATACCTACGCGATGCTGCCATTGGTACGTATCAAAGCCCGCGCCGATCACAGGGTTTTGATGAAATAAATCCATAGCGTCATTCCACAAAGTCACACGATCTTGCGCCGAGGTGTCCAGTTGCTGCTCGCTCTTGTCATAGGTCATGAGCACGCGCTCTTTTACAGCGGTTGGAACCATGGTCTGCCAGCTCAGCAGAAAGACCGCGAGCGCCAGCAGTACCCACCGCTGTTTCATCAACCCAAGAAACAATAAGCCGACAAGAATTCCTACATAGGCTTCGCGTGAAAATGAAAACAGCAGGCAGTAACCGCTGAAAATCACCAACAGCCATGTTGCAACCTTGTACGATTTGCGTTTCTGGAAAGCATTCATGCCCAGCAGAAAAAGCATGAACTCCGCTTCAAAGGTGGCTACGCCATTCACACCCGCATAGCCGAGCGGACCGCCATCCCGCACCTCATAAGAAAAGTGCGAGAGATCACGGTCACTCATCGTTCCATGAAAACCTTTGTCCACGGCGAAAACGGAAAGGCACATCAGCAGAATAATGATCTGAATCTGCTTTACTTCCTTGATCACGCTCACCACCACGGCAAAAAGAATGAACATGACCATGTAATTCTTCCAGTTGGAAAACCGGGGATCGCTGATGGAAACCGGCATATCCACATTCAGGAAGAATGAGCCGCGCCAGAGCTGCACATAACAAAACAAGCCGAAGAAGAGCAACAGTTTGTTCATCGGCGTTTTGGCAAAACGGAAACCGCCTTTGAAAATTGAGCCTAACACCACCCCGAGCAAGAGAATGTCAATCAGCTTATTGCCCAGGGGCAGGTCCATGAGGCGATAACGGATGGTCTGCAATGGGAGCAAAGGAATAAGGAAATACAGCCCGGCTTGCGGACGCCAGAAGAGTGACAGCAAAAACGCAACAACCGCGCCCAGATAGAGCGCCAGCGGTACGTATTGTTCCAGGCCAAAATGCACGGCTTTATGTCCTCTCCGAGATGGCGGGAATGGATTTTAACGCGGGCTTTGGCGATGATTTCATCCAGGCGGTTGCAACTGTCCAGCTTTTTACCGCGAGATGGCGGACATTCGCATCGATCACGCAGAGAATGGCCGGATATAACACAGCAATTAAGCCAGCTTTTACAATCGCGCTAAGCAAAGGTATTTCCACCGGCAACTGCGCCGTTATCCACGCAACCACCGCACCAACTACGGCATAACGCATAAAAGCCGCAAGCCCCAGTTTGTAAGGCAGCACGCGCAAAGATTGATAAGCCAGGAAAACCACTATGCCCGCATAGCTCACCATAGTCGCAATTGCAGCGCCCAAAAGGCCGATGCGCGGCAGCAGAAAAATGTTCAGTGCAACATTCAGAACGCTGGCATAGAAGGTGGCCGCAGCGATTTTCGAAGCGCGTTTGTGAATGAGCAGGCCGGGACGGAAATAAATGGTCACGGCGGAAAGCACCAGGCCGATCACCAGATATGGCAACAAACTATGTGCCTGCTGGAATTTTTTTGAGGCCAGCAACACGATTACATCGCGCGAAGTGACAATGGCAATGCAGACCACCGGCACGGCAGCGAGCATAAAGTGATCAAGGCTGCGGCTCAGAAAATCCTGCGTGGCCTTTTTGCCTTCAGAGTTCCAGACCTTCATGCAAATGGGGAACAAAGCCAGTTGCAGCGGCGCCATGATCACGTCTTGCAAATAGATGGCGATGCCATAAGCCGCAGCATAGTAGCCCAAGAACTGCGCGCCTAAATAATGCTGTATGAAGAAGCGATCACCGGAGTCCAGGACCACCCAGGAAATTTCAGCGGCCATCAGCGGAAAGGAAAAAGCCACGGCAGCACGGAAAAAACTACTGTCAAACATGCTGAGTGAAAGCAGCTTGCGCCGCGATAGCACCGGCAGGTACTGAAGCAGAATGATGCCTTCAACAATCACCAGCCCCAGAAAAAATGCAAACACCGTTTTCTGCCAGAAGAAGAGCAACGCACAGATCAGGCCGATAGTAGCTGCTTTCTGAAGAATATCCATGCCATTGAAGAGCCTGGTTTTGTTTTCCATTTGCATCAGGTTCATTTGCATGGAACGAAGCGAGCGAATCATCACCAGAGTGCAGGCCAGCAACAGCGTGCCGGTGGCGGTAACGCCGAGAAACCGTGCAGTGCCGACAAACAATGAAGCAATAAACAGCAGAGACAGCACCAGCGCGATCAGGGCCGTACCGTAAAACAATGTGGAGTAATAGTGACGCAGAGTGTTGGGATCATTAGAGGAAGCACTTTCAGGATAATAACGCTGCACCGCGTGCTGAAATCCGAACTTTGACAAAACAGTGAGCAGCAGCACGATGTTGGTGATCAGGTTCATGCTGCCGTATTCAGCCACGGAAAAAACACGCGTGAATACGGGAAAAGAAATAAAGCCCAGGAGCATGACGGCAATGCGCCCACCCATATAGTGGGACGAGTGCCGGTAAAATGTTTTCAATGCGCTCATGGACGTAAATCTTCTCTGCTGTTGTGGGGGAGTGGTTTTGTTCAGATGCCATTCTCTTGCCGCATCTTCTGTTTTGGTTACATGATCGGATGGATCTTGATAAATAATCCGGCTTCCAAAGCGCACCCAATCAGTGAAACCAGCACGGCGATCAACGCGAACCTGACGGAGCGTCTGCGGTCACCTGCATTCTGCAATTGCGGCACTGCCGCCAGCAGCGGCACGCCCGCAGGTAAGAGGGCTTTCAATTCACGCTCAATCTTCAGCGTGCCATCAAGCATATCTTTTAAATAAGCCAGGGCCACTGAAAGCCCCAGGGCAAAAACAAACGCGCCCAGAAACATAATGCGGCGATTCGGCTTAAAAGGCTTTTCCGGCACCTGCGCTGAATCCAGAATGGTGAAATGCTCAGCTTGTTGCCTGCGTTCCAGATCTGCAGCCATGCCGGCGGAGAATGTCTTATCGAGCAAAGACTGGTAGTGGTCTTTTGAGACGCTGTAGTTGCGATTAAGCTCCGCCATCTGCTGCTCGCGAACAGGGACCGCATCCACCTTAGCGCGATAGGAAGCCATCTGTTCAGAGAGGTGCTTCTGCTCGTCGTTCAGGCGTTTGGTCTCGCGGTCAATCAGTTGCAAGCGCACTGTCACGGCTGTGTTGTCCTGGACTTCCGCAACAACCGGAGGATCAGGAGGCAGGGCTTTCAACCTGTTTTCCACCTGTTTTAAGCGTGAAGCAGCATCAATCACTTCAGGATGTGCGCTGGTATAGCGGGTTTGCAATTCCTGTAATTGTGCCCTGAGTTGACGCCGTTCATCTTCCAGCTTGGAACGTTCCGTGGAAGCAGCGGGAACTGTTTTTACAGTCCCAGAGTTTGAAGTCTCCAGACCGCGAGACAATAGCGTGCGTTCAACTTCCAGTCGATTCAAGGATTCAGCGTTCGCCTGGAACTGTACCTGCAATTGCGAAAGCGCCTGCAGGTTTGCCGCCTGCTGCTC
>DASRCD010000264.1:0-2423 GCA_035653315.1 Candidatus Angelobacter sp. | reverse complement strand
GACGATTTGCGCATTGATCTGCAAGCGGGAGAGATCCTTGGGATCGTGGGCCATAGCGGCTGCGGCAAGAGTTCTTTGGCGCTGGCCATTTTGGGACTGCTCAATCTGAAAGGTGGCAAGGCGCAGGGATCGATCCGCTGGAATGAAAGGGAATTGCTGGGCCTGAAAGAAAAAGAATGGCGCAAGTTGCGAGGCAAAGAGATTGCCTTTGTGCCTCAGAGTCCCATGTCATCCTTGAATCCGGCGCTGCGGATTGGCACGCAGTTGGAAGAAGCCTGGAAACTCCATGCTACCGGGACCCGCCAACATAAGGATGAAACGATCCTTCGTGCTTTGTTGGATGTAAGCCTGCCCGCGACAGAAGAGTTTTTACTTCGTTATCCTTCAGAAATCAGTGTTGGCCAGGCGCAACGTGTATTGATTGCCATGGCGATACTACACCGCCCTGCGCTGCTGATTGCCGACGAGCCGACAAGCGCGTTGGATGCTGTGACCCAGGCCGAGATTATCAATTTATTCGGGGAGTTAAACCGGCGGCTTGGCATGGCGCTGCTTTTTGTCTCTCATGATCTGGTTTCAGCTTATGGGTTGTGTCATCGCATTGCTCTGATCAATGCTGGAAAAATTGTGGAATGCAACACACCGCATGCCATCTTCTTTAGTCCGCAACATGAATTTACCCAGAAATTGATTGCAGCATTGCCGTCCGTTCCTACTGCTGCCGAGGTTGAAGCAGCACTCCGCTTTTAGTCTGGGCCCACCTAGAGCGATCTTAGTTCTGACATAGACCAAAGGTTTCGCAGGCGAGGGCGCCTGCGGTCCACGATCATTTAGGGCAAACATGGCACTGCTGAAGGCGTCGGTGCCACATTAATTTTAAAACTGCTCTACTTCCAGCTTTTGATCTCTATGAATAAGAATCCTGTCTCTTTATTTCTTACTAGAGACGATCTTTCAATTCTTAATGACCCTATTCACGGAGCTTATAACGCAAATGCGCATTGGGCTGTGACGCAGCTGTCGCAGGCTGGTAACTCATTGATTCAATAAGAGTTGCTGGAATGATGTGGGTGGAATGTCACTTTGCGCGCCAACTCTGTCCCAATCGGGCTGCCATAGTCCGGCAACAAGCCTTATTAAATCAGCAGTTTACGGATTGATTACTTTGGTAGGGAGCTTGCAATAAGAAAGGCAGAGGTAGAGATATGTCACGCAAGACTCAGGTCATGGTTTTAGCAATAGCTTCAGTGGTTGGGTTAAGCCTTACTCTCACGGCGTTCCACAGCACGTTGCGCGTAATGGCGTCAGCAATATGGGGTGGGTAAGTAAAGGTTGATAGAAACTTCCGGGGTAAAAACTATGAGAATAAATAAAGCAAACCTTAACGAGCAAAAATTGAGCTTTATGCAGTCTGTCCAAATTTTGGCTATTGCCGTTGTACTGATGTTTGCGTCTGTTTCCGCGCAAGCTGGCGGCAAGGTGACTTTGCCTAATGACAACTCTGGCTCAAGCAATGGCAAGCACCAGAAGTTTTCCGGTGATCTTTCAGGCTATCCTTTAAATGCGGATGGAACGGTCAACGTGATCATCCAGTTCAACCAGACGCCTACGGCACAGCACTTTGCCGATATGGCCTCCCATGGCGGAAAGCTTAAGTTTTCCCTTGAGCGCATCAACAGCGCTGCCTATCGCATTCCGGTCCAGATGCTGGCATGGTTGCAGCAACATCCTGATGTGGCTTATGTAAGCCCTGACCGCATCAACAAAGTTGCCTCTGATGACGACATTCCGGCTGTGATGGGCGACGTCGCAAGGCAGCAGTTTGCCATGGATGGAACTGGCGTGGGCATCGCGGTAGTGGATAGCGGTGTTTATAACCATGATGATTTGCAGAAGGCGAGCGGAACAGGTTCACGCATTGTTTATAGCGAAAGCTTTATTCCGGGAGATACAAGCACCAATGACGCTTATGGACATGGTACGCATGTGGCCGGCATTCTGGCCGGTAATGGTCATGATTCGCAGAGTGGGTATCCCGCGCAATACATTGGCGTAGCGCCGAATGCAAACATCATTAACCTGCGCGTGCTTGATTCCACTGGCGCCGGCAGTGACAGCCAGGTAATCGCCGCCATTCAGCGCGCGATCACCCTGAAGAGCACATACAACATTCGCGTGATGAACCTCTCTTTAGGACGCAACATTTTTGAGTCTTACACGCTTGATCCGGTATGCCAGGCGGTGGAAGCCGCATGGAAAGCCGGTATTGTGGTGGTGGTTGCCGCAGGCAATACTGGCCGCGACAACTCACATGGAATGCAGGGATATGCTTCCATCCAGGCGCCGGGGAATGATCCCAACGTGATTACTGTGGGCGCGACCAAAACGAATGGCACTCCAAGCCGCTTGGATGACACAATTGC
>DASRCD010000263.1:0-12659 GCA_035653315.1 Candidatus Angelobacter sp. | reverse complement strand
GTTTGACCTATTCCAACGAAGAAATGCCCACAGCTTATAAAAAAATGGGCGATGCTCTCACTGCTACAGGTCGGCCGATCATTTACAGTCTGTCTCAGTATGGTCGGGAGGATGTCTGGAAGTGGGGTGCGAAAGTAGGAGCAAATTTATGGCGAACCACCCAAGATATTGTACCCACAATTCAAAGCATAATGGCGATAGGATTTCTTGAACAGACCGGTTTAGAGTCCTATGCTGGACCGGGGCATTGGAATGACCCTGACATGCTCGAAGTAGGTAATGGCCTCTTAACACTCGATGAAAACAAGCTTCATTTTACGATATGGGCGATGTTGGCTGCTCCATTAATTGCTGGGAATAATCTTTCAGAAATGAGCCCAGAAATTCGAGAGATATTGACTAATCGGGAAATTATAGATGTGGATCAGGACGCTCTGGGAATTCAAGGACATCGCTTACGTCAAGAAGGCCCAAGAACCATATGGGTAAAACCTTTATCGGGTGGAGACATTGCTGTAGCGCTTTTTAATTTGGGCGAATCACCACGTAATATATCCGTGAACCTCCATGAACTTGGTATAACACGGGCTCGAAGAATAAGAGATCTCTGGAATCATAAGGATTTAGATTCTTCCATGCAAAGGATAGAAGCTGAGGTACCAGTGCACGGCGTCGCTTGTTTTAGGATCTATATAGAGAAGTAGTTATATCCGTTCTCCTTCTTGTAGCGCATTATGCAGCAAATGGGATACAAAGTTCTTGAAAGAGGGTAAACACTAACAGGATGCTCAAAAAATTGCTCCTTGGCGGGTGAGAGTTCTCCGATAATGCGGTTCAGCAGTTGTGGGCCGACGAGGAGAACGGATGAAGAAGAGCCGGTACACAAAAGAGCGGATTGTGGGGATTCTGAAGGAGTCCGAAGCGGGACTGGATACAGACGAGCTGTGCCGCAAGCACGGCATCAGCCAGCAGACGTTCTATCGCTGAAAGGCGAAGTACGGCGGGCTGGAGGTCAACGATGCGCAGTGGCTGCGGCAACTGGAAGAGGAGAACCGCAAGCTGAAGCAGCTGGTGGCAGAACAGGCGCTGGGGTTACCGGATCTATGTGGTGGAAGAGAAGCTGGTGATACGCAGACGCTGGCACAGGCCGAGTGTTTGTGCTCCGGCGCGATTGCTGCTTTCGCCGCCGCGTCCGAACGAGACCTGGACGATGGATTTCCTGCACGACGCACTGGCCGGCGGCCGCAAGTTCCGCACGTTGTCGATCGAGGATGCGTACACCCGGGAGCTGCCGGTCATTGAGGTGGATGCTTCGTTGCCGGCGCTGCGCGTGGTGCGCGTGCTGGAGAAGCTGCGGCTGGAGTGCGGGCCACCGGAGCGGATCGCCATCGCGATCACGGTACCGAGTTCACGTCGAAGGTGCTGGGCCAGTGGGCCTATCAGAACAAGATGACGCTGCACTTCATTACCCCGGGTCGGCCCATGGAGAACGGCCATATCGAATCGTTCCAATGGCAAATTCCGCGAGGAGTGCCTGAACCAGTACTGGTTCCCCACGCTGGACGACGCGCGGGAGACCATCGAAAACTGGCGGCTGGATTACAACCGGATGAGGCCTCATAGGTCGCTCGGATATCTGACCCCAGAGGAACTTCGCATGGGTCATGCAAATGTGGAAAGCAAAAGCAGCTTCCCACATTTACACAGCCCAGACTGCTGCGGGACGATCTCGCTGCTAAACTCAACCGCGAGCACTCTCACTTAGCTGGACTAAACGATGGGGGCAGCTCAAACAAGATTTGGATTGCGGAATACTATAACTTGAGGGTCCTTAGGGATCTTAAAGAAGTCTCTGGAGGCCAGGAATGCAAAAACAATACCCCATTTTAGTCATCATAACATTTAGCGCGGTGCTAATGGTTCTTAATGGTTGGACTAAAAGGACTTTATCTGTTGATGTTGTAATCTACGGTGGAACACCGTCAGGTTTAGCGGCAGCAGAGGCTGTAGTTAGAAACGGATTAACACCAATTGTAATTGAGCCTACAGATCACATAGGAGGCATGGAAACTGGCGGGATTGCTGTGACAGATACGACAACCCCCCAATACGTAGGAGGGATTGCACATGAATTTTTCGAGGATGTGTCGGCAAGAGAGGCATCCCGGATCGGACATGCTCATGTGATGCAATTTCGTGGAAAAAGTATTCAATGGTATGAGCCAGGAGCTTGGGATTTGGAGCCTTCAGTTGCCAGACAGGTATTTGAAGAATGGATCAGGCGAGGCCAGTATCAGGTCTTACTTGGCAAGAAAGTGGCTAAGGTTAACAAGACTGGATCGACGATTAGCAGTATTGTTCTGACGGATGGAACCTGTATACAAGGAAAGGAATTCATTGACGCCAGCTATGAAGGTGACCTGATGGTGAGGGCGGGTGCGTCTTTTACTTATGGCCGTGAATCATCTGACCAGTACGGCGAGTCACTGGCAGGAATACGTCCCCCGTACTTTAAACGTAACTACACTCCGGAAGAATATGCAACTCCTACTCACGAATATATGCACAACGGCCAGTTTGGGGCTCCGCTAAAGGGTATACAAGATGGTAGGTTGCTATGGGGAATTGAGAATGGACCATTGGGAGAGGTTGGGAAAGCAGATAAGCATCTGCAAGCCTTTTGCTATCGCTTAGTTGTGACGCAGCGCCCAGATCTAAAACGGTCGTGGTGGAAGCCTCAGCATTATGATCCATCGCACTATGAGCTCCTGGCTCATTATATTCAGGCCCATCCCGGAATTGCTTTCTCCCGGCTGGTACATCTGGCTCCAATTCCAAACGACAAATGGGATCTGAATGCGAGTGGCCCATTCTCTATTGACTATATTGGCGGAAATCAAGGCTTCTTCAATGCTTCATATGAACAGCGAGATAATTATCTACAAGCACATAAGGACTATGAGCAGGGATTTTTTTGGTTCCTCATTACTGATCAGAGGGTCCCAAAGCAGCTAAAAGAGGAAGTCCTTAGCTGGGGACCAGTCAAAGATGAATGGACAGATAACGACAATTGGCCAACACAACTTTATATCCGCGAAGGACGCCGTCTTTTAGGCGAATATACAATGACACAGTGGGACATCGTTCGCAATAAGACCAAAGAAGATTCCGTAGGCATGGGTTCATTCGTAATGGATTCTCATTGGGTTCGCCGTTTTATGGACTCAAATGGAAACGTAGCAGTTGAAGGACACCTCGATGAATCAATTGACCTTGCCACAAATCCTTATGAGATTTCTTTTCGTTCACTTGTTCCTAAGCGCTCAGAAATAACAAATCTTCTAGTTTCTGTAGCTATTTCTGCCTCGCATGTAGCGATCTGCACAATTCGCATGGAACCTGTCTACATGGTACTAGGCCAATCGGCCGGAGTTGCTGCAGTATTAGCGATTATTTCAAAGAGAGCTGTACAGGATATTAATGTTTCGATGCTCGAAAAGGAATTAAGAAAAGAGGGGCAGGTTCTGCATAAATCAGATCCTGCTCCACTGCCAAGACGACAAAGGGCTGGATTTCGGCTGCACCCATTCTCGGCGGCAGCTTCCGAAGCGTGCGTGAACTGATTCCACGGATCGAAGAATTCGTGCAGCACTACAACTCCCACTCGCGCCCTTTTGTCCTGGCCTAATGGGATGGACTCGCTTCTACGAGGCGAGTTGAGCTGCTCCCCACCGATTAGTCCACGGGGCATGAGAGTTCTCCGATAAATTGGGTGCAACGGGCCCGGAGTGAAGGACATCGGATAAGCAAGAGCCTATACACACCTGTCCAGGCCTTCATCTTCGTCTCCGGACGACGCCCGCTGCGCAGAAGAAATTTGCTTAAACGATGGCGTGCTCGAAGTTGATCCGCCTTAGCTGCCTCCCGTGCCCGCACCAGATCGCGCAGCGCCTCGGAGCTTTCGTCCGGAACCCACACCGCCGTCAGATCGCCGGCACGATGGCTGCGCGCCAGCCGCCCGGCATCCCGCCGATCCGTCTTCACCCGGTCGCCCGCCTTCACTGGAACCAGTGTCGGCGCTATCACCGCGCAATCGCCCCCCAACTGCGTCAACTGCCAGTACAGAACGTAGCCCGTCGGACCGGCTTCATAACAGGCCCGCAAATGCTCCACCGGCCCAAGCTTCCTGACCAGCTTGCGTATCGATTCCCCTCGGTTAGCGATGGTTCCCAGACTGCGCACGCTGCCATCGGCTTCTGCAACCGCGACAGTGATCGTCTCCGCATGGACATCCATGCCCAAAAATCGTACCTTCTCCTTCATGACCGGTTCCTCTCCGCTTGTGGCTCTGGACTGTATTCCTTCTTCGCTTCACAGCCTAACCCACGGACAGCGCAGTGGGCCGCTCACTCCATGATGACTAGTACTACAGTTGTAGATATGGGTAATGATCTGTCACAATGAGAGGGCTCTGAAGATCCACCTCCGCCAACTGATCTATGTCGAGACGACTATGTGGTTGGCAGCGCGAACTCCAGCGGTCACATGACCGCATCGCAGACCTTTTTGTTCGTTCCGAGGCACGGGAGCGCAGTTATGCCTATCTTCGAGGTTTATTGAGTGGCTGTGAGCGTAAGAACGGCTGGCAGTTGGCGGAGTGGATGGGTGAAGTGGCGCCCTATCGAGTTCAGCATTTGCTGGACAGAGCCTGTTGGGATGCGGATTTAGCTCGTGATCGGCTGCGCGAGTATGTGCTGGAGGAGCTAAGCAGTCCCGATGCGGTTTTGATCGTCGATGAGACTGGCTTTCTGAAAAAAGGAGTTCACTCAGTCGGCGTTAAACGCCAGTACACCGGCACGGCCGGACGCATTGAAAATAGCCAGGTCGGCGTGTTTCTTTGCTATGCCAGCAGCCGGGGTGCGGCATTGGTGGATCGCGAGTTGTATCTGCCCGAAGAGTGGGCTGTAGATCGCGAGCGTTGCCGCGCAGCGGCGGTTCCGGAAGATACGAAATTCGCAACCAAGCCGGAACTGGCGCAAAAGATGATTGCACGCGCACTTGCGGCAGGAGCGGCCTTTGCCTGGGTTGCCGGCGACGAGGTTTATGGTAACAACGGCAAGTTGCGCGCCTGGCTTGAAAAAAAGCAGCTTGGGTATGTAATGGCTGTTGCCTGCGATCAGCGGATGCGCTGGCCTGATCAGCAATGGCGCCGCGTGGACGAGATCGCGCGCAATCTTCCTGCTCTTGCCTGGGAGCGGCTTTCGGCCGGCGAAGGCAGCAAGGGCGAACGGCTTTATGACTGGACGATGATTGCAGGCTGGCAACAGGATGGCTGGACCCACGGCCTGCTGGTCCGGCGCAGTATCGAACAAGAACCGGAGCATGCCTATTACTGGTTTCATGCTCCTGCTGCAAAGGCCACGCTGGGAGCACTGGTTGGTGTTGCCGGACAACGCTGGCAAATCGAGCAGGCCTTTCAGACCGCCAAAGGAGAGTGCGGGCTGGATCACTACGAAGTCAGAAGCTGGCATGGCTGGTACCGGCACATCACGTTAGCCATGCTGGCCCACGCGGTACTTGCGGTTCTGCGCTCACGGGGAGAAAAAAACTCCCGCCGGGCAGGTTCCGCTCAGCATACCGGAACTGCGTCACCTGCTCAGGCACCTACTGTGGCGAGGCTGGCACGGCGTTGAACATCTCCTGCACTGGTCGAGTTGGCGCAGAAAACACCAATTCCATGCTCTCCGATGCCACTACCGAAAACGCGAATCCCCTCTACCCGTAACCTATCTACAACTGTAGTACTAAATCCAATCGTGTGGATCCCTGGCGCTATGACCGGGCCCTCTACAGGAAGCGCAATGAAATCGAGCGCCTCTTCCGTCGACTCAAGGCTAACGCTGTATCTTTTCCCGTTTCGAGAACCTGGATTGCGTCTTCCTCGCATTCCTCTGCTTCGCCCTTATCGTCGAAGCTATCAACACGACTTAGTTAACCATCTCTATGCCGCTGTAAAGATAGGCTCTGTTCCTTTCCCATCATGAGTTAACCGATAATCTAATTTCATCAGTACATCTGCAATATAAGGATGTACTTCCATAATTTCTCTCATCGCATACAGACCGATATTGATCTCTTTTTTGTTCATAAAGCTCAACGGCCACTTTGAACGAACATCATCTAATATGCTCCGTAGTGCCGGAAGCACTGTGGCAATTCGGTCGTCATAGTGCTTTTGCTGCGCTTGTTCACACAACTCAATTGTGCGTATTAAAGCTTCGATTATATCCGTTTGGTTCATTGTATCTGTCATTGTTAAGGGCCCATCCTTTGTACAGAACTTTGCCAATTTGGAGGTAGGATATATTGCTGTCCTCCACCGGTTCCTCCAACCCCTGAAATCTTGCCGTCTGGAAAATCAGCAGCAGTCGATTCAGTGACATTCAGCGGACTTGTAATCTGATAGGTTTCAAGATGCCTTCCAGCGGTATTAATACCAAGTGTGTTTGGGTCAGTACCAGGAGGTGTTGCATGCATTCCCGGCTGGCCATTATCTCTGACCCACATTTCAAATGTATCGCCTGGCTGCAATGTTCGCTGCAAGACAGGTTTTTCTAAATTGGAACCTCTTACCATGCTAGGGAGATTATCGTTTTTTACGGTTGGATGTTCGCTGTATGCTCGACCCACTGTATGTGCTCTGCTCAGCCTTTTTGCTCCTTTTGCATCGAGTGCCAGCAGAACTCCATTGACCCCAATTTTGGCCACTGCATCAGCGAAAGCAGCACCTACACGCTTAAGGTCATCATTGTTTTTTGCTTCTCGACAAGCAATATGCCAGGAATCATAGAGCGATTTGACCCCACTGATTATCTCGGATCCAGATGTTACAATGCCTACAGTGCTTGTTTTATACAAAAAGCCTTGGTTTTCTAAGACGGGCAGATGCGTTTTGAAGACCTGTTCGGCTATTTTAAAAGTGTCTTGTATAGCCATTAATTACTTGCCTCCAAATAGGGTGTGCTGTTCCATGTTGTAGAAGGGACTACCTCCTAGACCTGTTGGGTTACCAGCATCTGCGTTCATGCCTGGTTTTTTATACATTTGCTTCGCCAAAGGAGAGATATTGCTGGTGAGCCTGCTCCAGCGTAGAAGGCGGCCTCGCTGTGGACGCCTGTATAAATCTGTCTATGCGCAGCGTGGTGGTCTGTATTTGGGTATATGCACGAATGCTTGCTGACTTACTTATAACCTAGCCAATCAATAGGTGTTGATTCCCATGCTTCTCCTGCAAGAATCGGCTTTAATTGATTGCTAAATACGCGATCGAGCATGGACAGAAAAGATTCCACATATTTTGGGAAATCTGGAACATCTTTTGTATAGGTGAATAGAAGTTTTTCGGCAACATAGCCGTGTAATTGAAGAAAGTCGTGAATATTAAGATAGCCACCTGTAGCATTATAAAGATTTGCTGAAAATCCTCCCCCATCTCCATCTGCTGCAGTAACAAACAAAAGTGAAAGAGTTAAGTTTTTTTGATTATTGCGAAAATCGTATTGCAAAAATCGCCCTCCACCTGGCAAATTGTTCACAGTTTTCTCTGTAAGGACAAAGCCATGGCTCTCAAATAGGCTCTCTCTTTTTTCAATCAATTTACTCACTATATTAAAAGCATTCGCTGTTATATCCACCATGACGCCCCCTCATTTACTGAATAATATTTGCCTTTCCATATCATAGAACTGACTGGCACCGAGGTTGCTAGGATTTCCAGTGTCAACCACGGTATATCCCTGAGAAGCTAATTTTTGCGCCCAGGCTTGGTTTTCCTGATACATCTGCGTGGTTGGAATGACATCTTGAGGGATATAACCCTTATAATGATTTCGAAATGCAATCCACTGATTATTGGCCGATTTTGAGATTTGATCCCCACTAAATGTTTCGACATCATAGCCCTGCTCAGCGAGGCCTTGGGCGTACGGGTTTACGGCGTCGCTCATGCTGCGGCCAATCACGGCGACTTTGCCGTTGGTGCCTGGGCGGACTTGCACGGGTTTGATTCCGTTGATTTCCGTGTTGGCCAGAACAGATGCATCCGGTGTGCGGTATCTTCCCGCTGGGACTTCTTCTTCGACGGGAGGGCGTGCTCCCTTCAGCCTGCCGAGTCCCTTTGCGTCGAGAATGGCCAGCAGAGTGTTGACGCCGACTTTGGCGACTGAATCGGCGAAGAGTTGACCTGCGCGGTCCAGGTCGGCATCGGTTTTGGCTTCTTTACAGGCCAGGTGCCAGAAGTCGTAGAGGCCTTTGAGTCCGCTGGCAATTTCTGAGCCTGCGACGGCAAGGCCGACCACCATCAGCGCGCCTGCTATGTCGGCGGCCCATCCTGCGGGAGTGACCTGTGAGACGGCCCATGCTCCGGCCATGGTGCCCAGAGCGATGGCAATTCCTTTGGGGCCGCCGAGCGCATTCAGTACGCCCTGGGCCAGAGGCGCACGGCTGATGGCCCGCTCCATCTTTTCTGTGCAACTGCCGCTCAATGGCGGAGAACTGGGCGGCAGAACGGCAGCAACAGCACCATTCGTCCCGACTTCCTTGGTCGGCTTCTTCAAAGCGCACGGCGACCTCGTCGCCGATTTCGGGCGTAATAAGAAGTCCGCGGCCTGCTCCGGCATGGCTGGTGATGAGGCGTGCCCATGTGGTTGCGTTCTCCTCCTGCCAGTAGAACTGCACCTGCACGCGGCCGAGGTTCTGCGGGTCGTGGTTGGCTGTGACGCGGGCCGGGACTCGATTATTTATATCCTTGCCAGTCAATTGGCGTGGATTCCCATGTAGTTCCCGCAAGAATCGGCTTTAATTGATTGCTGAATACGCGATTGAGCATGGACAGAAATGCGTCCAAGTATTTATCAAAACTTGGAATATTCTCCTTAAAGCTGAAAAGCAAAGCCTCTGCGACATATCCGTGCAAACGGAGGTAATCGTTAAGATTGAGACGCCCGCCATTTGAAGCCATGAAGAAAACTACAAACCCACCATTCAATCCGTTTTGAGCTGGAGAAAATGTTACCCAGAGGCGCATCCGGGTTTTGTCGTTTTCAAATTGAAAACGAATACGTGGGCGATCAGGTTGGGATGTTTCCGGACTGACGCCAATGTATCTGAAGCCCCGACTACTGAAGATATTCAGATTGCTCTCTATAGCCCTTGTTACAGCGTCAAACACATCCATACTCAACTTGGAATAAGTCATTGAACAAGCCTCACTTACCGAATAATATCTGCTTTTCTATGTTATAAAATGGACTATCTCCTAAACTTGTTGGATTCCCCGTATCAACTACGGTATACCCCTGAGAAGCTAATTTGTTTGCCCAAGCTTGATTTTCCTGAAACATTTGTGAACTCATTACTTGATCGTCCGGGATTGGGTCAGGTGCATAATCGCTTTTTAGATTGTTCTACTGCGATTGTGCATTTTCTGAAATCTGGTTTCCGTTAAATGTCTCTACATCATACCCTTGGTCGGCGAGGCCTTGGGCGTAAGGGTTTACGGCATCGTTCATGCTGCGGCCAATCACGGCAACCTTGCCGTTGGTTCCAGGTCGCACCCGAACGGGTTTGATGCCGTCGATTTCCGTGTTGGCCAGAACGGTTGCATCCGGTGTGCGGAATCGTCCAGGCGGAACCTCTTCTTCAACGGGAGGGCGTGCTCCCTTTAGTCGGCCGAGTCCCTTTGCATCGAGAATGGCCAAGAGAGTATTGACGCCGACTTTGGCGACGGAATCGGCGAAGAATTGCCCTGCACGATCGAGATCGGCTTCGGTTTTGGCTTCTTTACAGGCCAGGTGCCAGAAGTCATAGAGACCTTTGAGTCCGCCGAGCGCATTCAGTACGCCCTGGGCCAGAGGCGAGCGGCTGATGGCGGAACAGGCAGATTGCGGATTGGATTATTGTGTAGGTTTGGCTTCTTCATTGCCATGGTCTCCACGCAAAATGGCTACATCGCATTTGGTCGGAGACCACTGCACGAATGTGTCGTTTCCCAGCCGAGAGGTAGGACTTTTGAACTCCGCATATTCTCCTGTAGTCTTGTCATAGGCATACTGTAAACTGCCTCGAAAATTCCAGGTGCCGTCTTCCCAACGACTTACAGTCATCAATATGATGTAATGTCCGTCGCATGACCAGAGACCGAGTGACCAGTCTTTATGTGTGGTTCCATCCTCATCTTTTGTTGGACCATTGCGTGTTTCTGCTTCATCCCCCATTACTCTTGTTCCATCAATATCTATATTTATCAATACAGGGGGTTTCCCCTCCCTAATAATCTCGACTTTTTTGTATAGGGGAACTTCATCACCAGCATAAGGAACGAGAATACCATCTGAGAAAACAGCTTTCGTTCCATTGGGACCGGCCAATGTCATGTCTTTTGCTCGATGAATATGCTTCTTTTGGGCAAAATTCGTCATAGGGACAATACTCCACAACAATAAACTAAGTAGTACAGCGAGATTCATCAACTCATGCTCCCTGGATCATCTGACAAGCAGGAGCTACTCTGGATTTTCTTCCAGCGCTTCTCCCCATCTGTCATTCCCGTGCGTTTGGAGTGGTAAAGGTCTAGGATTTGCGGCTCATACTGACCACGCTGTTCATCGGTCCATGTTGTGGGATCAGAAGATGCTTTGGGATTTTGCTTATAAAATTCTGTTATGGCCCTTCTTACCGTTAGCTTAATGCTACCCGGCCCAGAGTTAACGGACTGGTCAGTAATTTGAGCGATTCCCCGGCTGGATGTGATGAAATCTTTAATCTTAAAATCTGTTTTGCCTACCTTAACTTTTTTATTTTGTGTATCTTCAATTCTCTGATGAAAGTCCAGGATCTGTTGGCTCTGAAAATCAGGGTCTTTGCCGGCATCGCGCCAGGGCTTCATCGTCTTTTCCCAGTTTGCTCCATCACACTGCCGGATGTAGTTTTGTAAAGCGCTCCCGGTGATGGGCTGCATCTTCGGATTATTCGGGTCTTTGAAATAGGCGACATTGCTGCCGTTCACCTGAGATACTGTCCAGCCTTTATCTTCAAACAAGCTCTTATATTTCGTTGGATTTGCGCTTTTGAAATCCGCCAATTGGTCAGCCAGTTCTCCCGTTCCACCTGTAACTTTTGGCTTCTCAGGAAAGATGGTTTTCTGCATGGCACCGGCGGAAAGGACGGCTTTGTCATAGGACTGGACTCCGGCCAGATCGCCCGTATGGTTCCATCCTTCATTGCCGGCGATGGCCTGGATGATGCACTTGTGCGTGTCGTCTACTCCGTCCTGTTGCCAGTTCTTATAATCCGCAAGGGGAGCGCCTGCCGTTTTGTATACCGGACCACCGGGAGCTTTTTCTTTGTCTTTTGCGGTGGCGTGTTCCTTTTCTTCCTCCGTCATGCGGTCATACTTTGAACACGGAGGCGTGGGACTGGCTCAACAGCAGCAGCTATTTGTAATCACCCCAATCGAATGGAATATCTTCCCATTTCTTTCCATCGAGAATAGGTTTCAGCTCAGTTGAAAATAAATGATCGAGGGTAGATAAGAAAGTCTCACAGTATTTTTGGAAGTCTGGAACGTTATCTGTGTAAGTGAATAGAAGCCGTTCTTTAACAAATCCATGAAGACGAAGGTAGTCTTCAACGTCGAGATCCTTACCAGCCGGATTCTCTATATATAAAAAAAATCCAGCATTCATTCCAGGTGGTGGATACGTATAATGCAGTCGAAGCTTCATGCCCGTACTTACATTATGAAAATAGAACTGCAAAACATTCATTCCGGTTTTTGTTACATGGATGGCATGGCGATCGTATGTAAATCCGCGCTTCTCAAAGATATTGATATTTGTCTTTATTAAATTTACAACGAGATCGAAGGCTTCAGCTTCAGAAATAACCATAATTATTCCTTTCCAAACAGTATCTGCTGTTCCATATTATAGAAGACGCTAGGGCCCTTCCCTGTAGGATTTCCGGTATCTACCACCGTGTATCCCTGAGAAACCAATTTTTGTGCCCAAGCTTGGTTTTCCTGATACATCTGTGTGCTTGGAATAACATCATTCGGGATATAACCATTTGGATATTGTTTTGCTAACTCCTTCCAGTCTTCTGTCGCGTTTTTAGAGATTTGATCCCCACTAAATGTTTCGACATCATAGCCCTGTTCAGCGAGGCCCTGGGAATAAGGGTTTACGGCGTCGTTCATGCTGCGGCCAATCACGGCAACCTTGCCGTTGGTTCCGGGTCGCACCCGGACGGGTTTGATGCCGTTGATTTCCGTGTTGGCCAGAACGGTTGCATCCGGTGTGCGGAATCGTCCAGCCGGGACTTCTTCTTCGACGGGAGGACGTGCGCCTTTCAGGCGTCCGATCGCTTTGGCATCGAGGATTGCCAAGAGAGTATTGACGCCGACTTTGGCAACGGAATCAGCGAAGAGTTGACCTGCGCGGTCCAGGTCGGCGTCGGTTTTGGCTTCTTTACAGGCCAGGTGCCAGAAGTCATAGAGACCTTTCAGGCCGCTGGCAATTTCTGAGCCGGCGACGGCAAGGCCGACCAGCATCAGCGCGCCTGCTATGTCGGCTGCCCATCCTGCGGGAGTGACCTGTGAG
>DASRCD010000262.1:0-4174 GCA_035653315.1 Candidatus Angelobacter sp. | reverse complement strand
TATTGCGGGGAAGATCGACGCCTGAAATACGTGCCATGTTTTCTCCTTGTTGCTTCTAACGATCGGTTTACAGTCCGGCAAGGGCCTTCATCCCGATCCAATTCAAATTGCCAAAATTATCAAATTGCCAAAAATCGCCGAGTTGGTGGTTCTCTGTTAATTCGCCTAGTTACCAAAATTGTCTGTACTACAGCTTTTCAATTTGGATTTTTTGGCAATAGCCCAATTCTGGCAATTGCTTTTATCCTTGTCTTTGTTTATGTTTCGAGTTTTCGCAGATCACGCGCACCACGCCCTTGCGGTGCACGATCTTGCACTTGTCACAAATCTTTTTTACTGATGCCCTGACCTTCATCGTTTTTGCCCTTCAATCCATCTTCACTGCAAGATTTCAAATCTAAAATTTGAAATTTAAAATTTGATCAACTTCAACCAGCAATCACTTGTATCTATACACAATTCGGCCGCGCGTGAGGTCGTAAGGTGAAAGTTCTACCGCAACCTTGTCGCCGGGAAGAATACGGATAAAATTCTTGCGCATCCTGCCGGAAACGTGCGCCAGCACCTGGTGTTTATTTTCCAGTTCTACCCGGAACATGGCATTCGGCAGCGGCTCAATCACCGTTGCCATCACCTCAATCGCGTCTTCTTTGCTCACTCATCTCCTTGAGAGTCTCCATTTTGGAGATCCCTCGCTTGGCTCGGGATTTCAGTTCCAGGCTCCCGTTGCGCTTCACGCCTGTAAAGTGCCTCAACTTCAATCGCTAAGACCGAATTCCGGGATGCCCTCGGTTTATGCTTGGGTGGATACCCCACCCCTTATGGCTCAACTAGCATTCTAAAGGACTTAGATAATTCAACCCCAATCAAATCCAGAAAAACCGAAGCCATTTCAGCTCAAACCATCCACTATTCGGTCAAAACCAGCGGGCCATTCCGGGTTACTGCCACCGTATGCTCAAAGTGCGCGCTATAGCTGCCGTCTTCCGTTACGGCGGTCCACTTGTCTTCCAGCACACGCGCTCCCGGCTTTCCCATGTTCACCATTGGCTCAATGGCAATGACCATGCCTTCGCGCAATCGCGTGCCATGGCCGCGTACGCCAAAATTCGGCACCTGCGGATCTTCATGCAGCCGCGTGCCGATTCCATGTCCCACAAAATCCCGCACTACGCTGAAGCCGTTTGCCTCAACATATTCCTGCACAGCCGCGCCTACATCGCCCACGGTTTTTCCCAACCGCACTTCCGCAATCGCCTTCATGAGCGACGTCTCGGTCACATCCAGCAGCTTCTGCAGTTCCGGCGCCAGCGATTTTCCCACCGGGACCGTAATTGCTGAATCGCCGTAATAGCCATCCAGCACCACGCCGCAATCAATGGAAACAATGTCGCCTTCCTTCAGCACGCGTTTCTCTGAAGGAATGCCGTGAATAATCTCATTGTTTACTGACGTGCAAAGCACGCAGGGATAATCGTAATAGCCTTTAAACGCCGGCTTGGCCCCAAGCTCGCGAATCTTCTCTTCCGCCGCGTGCTCCAGATCCATGGTGGAAACACCGGGCGCAACCAGCCCTTTTACTTCATTCAGCACCTGGCGGACAATCTGCCCGCTGCGCCGCATCTTGTCGAGCTCTGCTTGTGACTTGCAGTTAATCATGCGTTCCTGCTGCAACGGCTGCGCTTTCAATGGCGCGAAAAATGTCCGCTGTCACCTGCTCGACTGAAAGCTCTCCATTCACGCGGTACAATCTTCCATGCTTCTGGTAATACTCTTCCAGCGGCATGGTCCGGCGTTCATTGCTTTTCAAGCGCTCAGAAATAACTTCTTCCTTGTCATCATTGCGCTGGACCAGCGGCGAACCGCAGACATCGCAAATGTTTTGATTTGTGGGCGGCTGGAGATAGATGTTATAAATCTTGCCGTCGACAGGACAACTCCGGCGGCCTGTAAGCCGTTGCAGTAATTGATTATAACTTACGTCCACGCTTATCACAACCGGCCGCCTGGTGTTCCCTCTTGCCGTCAGTTCAGCATCCAGCCATTCTGCCTGCACCACCGTCCTCGGAAATCCATCCAGGATAAAGCCTCGATCGCAATCCGGCTGTTTCAGCCGTTCCGCCACCATGCCGTTGACCAGGTCGTCGGAAACCAAGTCGCCACGCTCCATTACCGCCTTTGCCATGCGCCCCAGATCAGTGTCCCGCGCCACGTTCTCCCGAAGAATGTCTCCGGTGGAGATGTGCGGTATTCCGTATTGCCGGGCCACCAGCTTGGCTTGCGTGCCTTTGCCCGCGCCGGGAGCGCCCAGCAAAATAATCGGACCGACATTAATATTTTTCGCGGTCGCCATGTCAGTAGCGGTGCTGGCCTGCATCGGCTTAGCCCCACGTCCTTCTTCCGCGAACACGTCCGCTGCGTGAGGTGAAGCCCTCGTAATGGCGCATCACCAGTTGTGATTCAATCTGGTTGACGGTATCCATGGCCACGCCCACCACAATCAGCAATGAGGTCCCGCCAAAGTAAAAGTTTACGTTCAATCCGTGCAGCACCCATGTGGGGAGGTTGCTGAACAGATGCGGCCCGATCCATGGAATATGGTCAAGGTGAATGCCGGCAATCATCCATTCCGGAATCAGCGAGATCAAAATCAGGTATAAGCCGCCTACCAGCGTAACCCGCGTCAGCACGTCATTGATGTAATCACGCGTGCGATGTCCGGGACGAATGCCGGGGATAAACCCGCCATATTTCCGCATATTGTCCGCAACGTCTGACGGGTTGAAAACAATCGACACGTAGAAGTAGGCAAAGAAGATGATGCCCGCCGCATAGAGCAGCGTATAAAGCGGCTCGCCCCACTTAAGCTGTTCCAGCGTGCCGCCGAAATAGCGGTTGAGCGTGCCGCCGGGCTTGAACGCATTGGAAAGCGTAAGCATCTGCGGAATGCTCAACAGAGATGACGCAAAAATCACCGGCATGACGCCGCCGGAGTTCACACGCAACGGCAGGTGCGTTGCCTGGCCTCCCATAATGCGGCGGCCCACAACGCGCTTGGCATACTGCACCGGAATGCGCCGCTCCGAGCGCTCCATGAATACAATGAACGCCACCACCAGCACCATGATGGCAACTAGAATCAGGATCGCCGGAATGGTAAACGGCCCCCACTGGGAAGACTTTGTCTTGCCATAAAGGTCCATGACTGCGCGCGGCAGGCCCACAACAATGCCGGCAAAGATCAGCAATGACATGCCGTTCCCTACGCCGCGTTCCGTGATCTGCTCACCCAACCACATGATGAAGATGCTTCCCGTGGTAAGGGTAATGATCGTCATCAGGATGAACGCGTAGCCCGGGTTCACCACAAACTTCTGCGACTGCAACGTAAAGGCGATGCCCATGCTTTGCAGCACGGAAAGCACCAGCGTCAGGTAGCGTGTCCACTGGGTGATTTTTCTGCGCCCCAGGTCGCCTTCTTTTTGCAGGCGGGCCAGCGGTTCCCAAACCACGGTAAGCAGCTGCAAAATGATCGATGCCGTAATGTACGGCATAATGCCAAGGGCAAAAATCGTCAGGCGGCGCAGGTTGCCGCCGCTGAACAGATCATAAAAACCCAGCAATCCGCCGCTCTGCTGTTCAAACGCCTTTTGCAGCGCATCCGTATTGATGCCCGGCGTGGGAATGTGCGACCCAAGCCGGTAAACGGCCAGCATGGCCAGCGTGAACAGAACACGCTTGCGCAGGTCCGGGACTCGAAAGATATTCGCCAGTTTCTCGAACATTGAACTCACTTCTTCTTTGGTTTCGAACGTTCCTTGCTTTTCGCCGCTTCACTGGCTTCCGCAGCCGCTGGAGCGCCGATCAATTCGGCTTTGCCGCCGGCTTTCTCAATTTTTTCCTGGGCGCTCTTGGAAAACTTGTGCGCCTGAATGGTCAGCGCCGACTTGAGCTCGCCATTCCCAAGAATCTTGATCAGATCATTCTTGCCTGCCAGGCCGCTTTTTACCAGCACTTCCGGAGTAATATTCTTTTCATCCAACTCCGCCAGACGCTCCAGGTTCACCACCTGGTATTCCGTGCGGAAAATATTGGTAAATCCGCGCTTGGGCAGCCGGCGATGCAATGGCATCTGGCCGCCTTCAAAACCGCGCATCAGGCTCGAGCCCGAGCG
>DASRCD010000261.1:0-10343 GCA_035653315.1 Candidatus Angelobacter sp. | reverse complement strand
CAAAAGATTCCGAAAACCAGTCTGGATGGAGTTCGTATTTCCGCTCGTGATTCCGGTAAACCAGGGGTTCGTGTTGTTGTATTGATTTCCAGCGGCAAACTGCTGCCAGTTCGTGAACGAATACCGGTAACGGTTCGGCAGGGACTTAATGGTTGTGAATTCGCTGGTGAATAAGTTGTACTGAGACTGCGCAAAGGACAACTGCTTCTGCGCGTTGGCCAATATCTGAATTGTCGTTTGCAAATGTTGTTGCGCTACCAGAATGTGCTTTTCCTGATTCTGTATCTGCGTTTCCATGGCCTCCAGCCGCTTGATGGCCTGGGCCAGTCCGGCTGGATCGCTTACCGTGAGCTGGGCAAAGCTGGGTACCGCCGTGATGAATAATAAAGATGAGAGCAAAAGTAGCTTTTTCATAAATACAACTCCCTTGTGTGGCCCTTTAAGTCACAAATCTGATGGCATTTTGTGTTGCGCGTAGGCTGGTACAAGCAAGTCCTGTGTAAGAAAAATTCTCACGCGGTGGCCTTCGCGGATGGTGATGGTTGGCGGAATATTGAGAAAGCGGTCGAGAATATGGAGCGATGATTGCGACAGACTCTCGGTTACGCCTTCGCGGTAGGCACTGGAATTTGAGGCGGGTAATCCGGTAACGGCACTATTATTCGTGCCGACAGAAGCAAGCCCGGCGATGGCACCAACGGCAATCGAAGCGCCGAAGATTTTGAAGTAATGATTATTGACCTTGTCATGTAAAGCGGTTTCACCAATCTGGTTGAGGCCGGGGGCCTGGTCAAGGTCCACAGCATAACCGTCCGGCATAATCAATCGATGGAATACAACGGCTAAGCGCTCCTGCCCCACATCGCTGATTTTTTTGGTTTCGCCAAGAAGGCGGCTGCCTGCTGGAACAAGGAGCTCATCGTGATTGTGAGAATAAACATCAATGGTGGTCTGGCAGATGACAGGACCGGCAAAATCGCCATTCAGGCGATTCACCAAGACCGATTCCAAAACCGTACCCTCAAAAATGACGTGGTTCTTTCCTGTCGCGATATTCAAATCGGAATTCTTGCGGGCTTCAGTTGAAGCGTTCTTTTGCGGCTGTGGTGATTGAGTTGCGACAGGCTGAGTTATAGCCGAGTTTGGCTGGCGCTGTTGTGCCTGAAGTTGTTCAAGTTGCTGTTGGAAGCTGGCCGACAGGCTGGCTGCTCCCGAACTCACATCCGCACTGACGGTGCTAG
This sequence comes from Candidatus Angelobacter sp., assembly GCA_035653315.1. GTDB lineage: Bacteria > Acidobacteriota > Terriglobia > Terriglobales > Acidobacteriaceae > Angelobacter. The sequence goes on along the minus strand of DASRCD010000261.1, from coordinate 9,102 downwards.
CTGGTGTTGGCGCAGGCGGCGCAGAATTACCAGCGTGGCTGTCGGCCCGGTAAGAGAGCGCAATGTTAGAAGCGAAACGAGCTGCATATTCGCGCTTACGTTCCTCTTCGACAATCGGATCAACTGGGGCCGGAGTCGGGGCGGGGCTCGTAGCCGACACGGGCTGTGCGGAGGTTATTGGTTGTGTTGTCGGGTCAAGGTGCGCATCGGACAACTGCAAGGGTTGTGTGGTCCGTGGGTTCTGAACTTCCGTTCGGCGCGTGTCCTCGCTATCCTGCAAACGCTTTTGCACTTCATCCGGTGTAAGGCCGGCTACCATAGGTTTCACCTGGGTAGTTGGTTGCGTGCTGGTTCCGGCTGCGCCCTTGGGTTTCTTTCCCATGCCGGAAAACCAGAGTCCAACGGCCACGACGGCCAGAATTCCCAAAAAAATCCAGGATTGCATCTGCTTGGGAACTGCGCCCACTGGAGCAATGCGTTTTTCCGTTACGGGCGTAGCTGCTGCCGGAGGCCCGGATAAATCGGGCGGAACTGGCGGTACGTTGGGTGTGGTGGACATGACTATTCACCCTGCCTTTCAAATGTCATTTTGTGTTTGCCGATTGACAGATAGCCCTTATCAATCACGTGGTCGGCAACGTAGACACCATCCTGCAAGGTGAAATTGATGAGCGTTGGCTGTCCGTCTTTCACCTCATACAGAGTTGGCTTCTCGGTGGCCGCCGAACGGATATAAGTAAAGCGGTCATCGCGGTAAATGGCCGAGACGTTAAATGGCTTTTTGCTTTCCTTAAATTTGTAATCAAATTTGAGAGCGTGAACCGCATATTCGGAACGGAAGTGATTCGTCTGCTCCTGTGCTGCTTTCACTTGCAAGGCCGCCGCTTCGCGGAGTTGGTCTACCTCAGAGGCCGGAAGCATTCGCGGCGTCCCGCTGGCAGCATTGAGCAGCTTTGTATCAGTCGATTCGACAATAACTTTCAAATCATTCTGCGGGTTTTCGTCGCTAACGCAGTAAAAGGTGTAGATGTTCCCCGAGGCGGTGATCAGGTTGACGCTGGTTTCAAGTCCGGCCTTGGTGGGTTTCAGATAGGCAAAGTTCTGTGTTCCTTCGAGCACCCAGGCGTCCTTGTCGCCAATGACAAAATCAAGAATCCGCTCCTGCGATGGCAGGAGTATCAACGTAGTGAAGTGGGGACGGGTGCTGACGCGGACAATGTCCTTGGCAGCGTACTTGACCGTCCGGGCCTCCCGGACGGCAGCCGCGCTTTCCGTCTGCGCCCACAGGGGAAACGTTCCAAACGATATGACGATAAAAATGACAAGACGAGATAGACGTTGCATATTGATTTAACTCCTATTAGTTTCGGCCAATACTTCGAGGCCGTGATCGAATCCATGCTCCCGGACAGCGGCGGCAAAGCGCTCGTTGTCCTTGGGGGAATTGGTGTAAAGCCAGTAACTTTTCCGGTCCACGTTCAACAGAAATCTTTTGCCCATGCTGGAGGTTTTGATCAGACCTTCTTTTTTAGGAATAAGGGTCTGGATAAGTTCAACCTCGCGCGGGTTGAGGTGGAACTTTTCGGTGTAAAAGTCATAATCCGCATCGGGATTAGCCAGAAAGATTTTGGTCGGGAAGGAATCGAGCAACGGAAGCAGATTCGACTCCTTTAGATCCTCTGGCGATTGCGTGGCCATGATGAGCACGCCGTTATGTTTCCGCCAGGTCTTGGCTGCCTTCACTAGATAATTTCGGATAGCTGGGACGGTGAAAAACTTCCATGCCTCATCCAAAATGAAAATCTTCAGCGTCGAACGAATTGCAGGGTCATACATGACGGAGCTGGCGCGGTGGAGTACATAAAAAAGCAATGCCTGAATCAGTTGCGGGTATTCATCCATGCCCTGAAAATCGAAGCACTGAAAATTGGTTAGGGTGAGTGTGTCTTCTGTATTGTCGAAAAGATGCCCATATTGCCCGCCTTCTACCCATTTATGCAGGCGGTCTGCAAGATGGCGCGGCAGAGTGCCGGCCACGGTCTTAAGGCGGCGAATATCCGGCTCTAAAACATAAAGCGTCTCAATGGCTTGAAAGATATTGCGCTCATCTTCGTTGGTTGTCTGGTAGCCATCATTGCCGGCGATCAGGACTTGAATGAACGAAAACAGAAATTCGATATTCTGAGGTGTAGGCGCAAGACAAAATGGGTTGATGCGGTATCCTGCTGCCTCAGCACCAATTTTTAAATACGAGCCGCCCAGCAGATGGGTAAGTTTTTCGTAGCTTCCGCCCAGATCAAAAATGAATGTACGCGGATCATATTTCTGCAGCGCCAGAGTTAGAAAATTATTGAAGAATGACTTACCGCTTCCGGTTCGTCCAGTAAGAAAAGTGTGCGCAACATCATCGCTGGTGCTCCCGGAGCCATCCTTAATTTGCTGGTGCAAATTGAGGAAATAGGGCGTTCCGTCCACGGTTTCGACCAGGGCCAGCGCCTCACGATTTAAAAACGTATTCCAGCGCTGGCCCTCATGCAGGGTGAACAGAAACGACCAATCCGCATAATTGTTATTGGTGATGTAAAGCTGGCGAAAATTGAAGTGCGAGTTTCCCGGTGACGTGGCAAAGAACGCCGAAAGCTGGTTGTACGTTTCCTGATAGAGCGATGCCCCGACATTCGAGAAGGCTTTACTGAAATCCGATACAGCCTTATCAACCTTGGCGGGATCGCGATCATAAACCACGATTGTGAGGCTGAATCGGCCAAAGTAGTTTCCGCGCTTCTGGACCTCTTTCAGGCATTCGTTAAGATCGCCAACAAACTCGACCTTGGTTTCATCCTTAAGGCGATCTCCTCCGCTCGTTGCACTCAGGGAAGATTTAGTTTTGTGGAAGTGTGACCGCATCGTCTCGATGTACTTGACCGCATCTGCGGTTTCGACTGCGCGCCACTCGGTGGCAATGAAGAAAGTCGCTGGGATTCTGAGAAGCTGCTGCAGAACCAGCGGACGGCTTTCCGCTGGTTCTTCCCGGAGCGTGAGGACACGAGTGTAATAGCCGTCGAGTGTGAGGTGGTCGGTGTGCGATTCCAGCGGCGAGCTGACCACATACTTATCCGTCATTACATCGAATTTCAGGTGTTCTAATTGCTTGCCGGGATCAACATTGAATGTCTGGCGCAGAACGCGGAAAGCATCCTGCTTCTTCAGGAGCTTTACGGGTGAAAGATCCGACAGATGAGTGACAAAACTGTTCGCTTGGCGCAAGAGAATGGCGGCTGCCTGATCAAGCTCGCGCTCAATCAGAACAATCTCTTTCTTGGCGCTGAACGCCGTTTTTAGATTTGCAAACCCTGTGCTGAGGCCATGAGTAAGGAAACTGCCAATGGCCTTACCCAAGGTCATTTTTGTGACGGCTGATGGGCCTTGGTACAGCAGGACATAACAAAGGCGGATGGAAAACATCTCGTCCGCTTTCTCGGCGAAGTAGTGCGCGCGTTCTTGTTCTGCCTTCTGTACGATGGCGTTCTCATACAGCCGCGACGCTTCAGGGATGAAGTGCGATTTAAACAGGTATTGATAGACTCGGAACTCCGGGCCGAAGAGTTTGAAAGCCGTTTCCAAACGCTTCGTAGCGCTATCAAGATTGTGCTGGTCAAGGCATTCATAGTCGATGCCTTCCACCTCAACAACCGCGCCCACTGCTCCCGTCTTGGTAACAAAGCACCACTCATTGATGAAGCTGAATATGCTGCACTGCTCGGCCAGCGATCCGGTTTCTCTGTAGCTTTTGACAAGTCTTTTGAGGTTAAGCATGTTTACCGATTCTCCTTACTGGCTTGAGCTCATATTTGCAGGGGTCATATTCATTCCGAAAAGTGCGCGCCATGACCTGGACCAAAAAGACAAGCATTTTGGGGTCACGCCGCGTAGTGACGCGGGCAAAGTAGAGAAGAATGACAAAGATCACGATGGCGCCCATAAAGCTACTAAACAAGACCTGAAATCCCGCGCCAGTAAACAGCGCTGTGGCAAAGAGCGTCCGCTCTACTCCCATGATCGTGAGGGGCTTGTTAAGCGTTTTATAGACCGGATTGGTGCGTACCGTGATCTCTGCCATGTCGCTCACCCGGCCTGCTGGATATAGGCGAAAACATTGGCCGCGCCCACAATCAGCGCCGCCCCAATGGCCAGCCGGCCAATGCTGGAATTGTCGCTTTGCTTGCCGTACATGTAGCTGACGCCACAAAGCACAATGGCAATCAGGGTTATGGCCTTTCCGAAGGGACCAGTGATGAATGCTGAAATGGAGTTGAGCAGGCCTTCGCCGGGAACGGTCTGAATCAAGAAAGCGGCGAGAAAATGAATGGGCTGTACAAGAGAGTGTGCGACGTTCATTTGAATATACCTCCTTAACGGTTCTTAGCAAGATTGGGATGAGTTGCTAGGGATGATGAAGCTTGTGCGTGATAGTTTGTTGATAGTTTCATAGATTTCTTGCCTAGATATAGAAAGCCATCCATTCCGTTATCCATAGCCGTTAACAATACTTATTCCGCAGGCAAAGATTGATGGAAACTATCGTTCTTTGTTCTGCGTATCTTTGTTGTTAGCAAGAAATAAAGCATCCGATTATTCGTGCTTTGCATCTTGTCAACTACTAACCCAGCAGTGGGAGTTGTCCTGTTGTTCGTTCTGGCCGGTCTTCCCCTACCGATAGAGTTAGTGATCGCTGCCTGTGAACACCGCAGCTAGATCGCCGAACTCGCTGATCGTTTTCTCTTGCTCGTCAGAGATGTCGAGTTGTTGCGCCTGCTGCGGTGCTCATTTGAGTAGACGCACCAGGAAAGGAGAACGTCTTTGCTGCCATCTTGAAATGGCGAAGTTGGCCAAAGTGGAGCAAAGATAGCCAAAGTCATGAAGTGGATCGAAGCTATAGAACAACGCAAAGAACCTATGTCGGTAAAGGAAGCCGCTAAGACCTATGGCGACTCTACCAGCAGCTTCTATCGGAAGATTCGCCGGGGAGAGATCCCCGGCGTCTTTCGGGAACCAGGCAAGCCGCGAGGCAGAATAAAAATCTGCCCAGCCGAATTTGCAGCGTGGCTGAGATCGCGATTAGCAGCAGGCAGTGGGACTGGTAAATTGGGAAACACTACTAATGCAAACATACAACTTATAAATGGTGAGCCCCGGCACGATAAGCCAGAGGCGAGCGGCTCTATTGTCAAACGGGAGGTGTCGCCATTCGGCTAGAGTAAATAGCGCAAAATGGATGAAATGCTTCATTTTGGCGCTACGCATCTGGCTCTCCATGGATGTGAAATTAAGAAGCTTTCTTGATGTTCCGGGCCCTGAAAGAAATCTTAAATCTGTTTGGAGGAAATGATGCACGGTGTCAATCAATAGGGCTGCGCGTTCCGATATCGTTGCAGCCCTTTTTATTCTCCATCATCGTCCATGGCTCCAACAATTTTGGCCAAGTTTGACTATCTTTGGCACTTTCTGCCATCTCTCGCTACTTTATCTCTGGCTGTGGCGTCATAACTTAACAAGCGATTTTACTGGCGGCCACGATATGCAGACGAACGGTCAGCAATCCCGCACCTCTAACGTGCCCTTTCGACGCAGGCTCTTGCGAACTAAAGAAGCGGCTGAATACCTTGCAATTAGCGCATGGAAACTACGCCGACTAATCCAGGACGGACGTTTGCCGGTAGTGCAGGATGGAGAAGGTGCTCCCTTTCTTCTTGATCTTCGCGACCTCGACAGCTACATAGACCGCAACAAAAGGATTGCTTCTTTTTAGCCATATTCATTGACAAACTAAGCCGCTTAGTTAATAATTAAACTAAGCGGCTTAGTTAATGAATTGACTAAAACAAGGAGGCGTAGACTGGTGGGAAAAGATGAAATTCGCAACTATCTTGCCAGCATCGGCAGTAAAGGAGGTAAGACAGCTAGCGCCGGCATGACCAGGCAGGAGCGCATTGAAAGGGCGCGCAAAGCTGGCCAGGCCAACAAAGGCAAATCAAAGAAACGCAAATCCAAGAAAGGAGAAAATTAGTGAGACGACCAAAAGGTACAGGCTCGGTGTTTCAGCGGCCTGACTCAGATGTCTGGTGGATTAAGTACTCCCGCAATGGCAAGCCGTATCGGGAATCAACTAAAACCACGGACAAACGAAAAGCTGACAAGCTCCTCAAGGTTCGCTTGGCTGAGATAACCAGCGGCACTTTTTTAGGGCCTCTGATTGAGCGGGTGCGAATAGAGGACCTGGCCGATGATTTTCTGCGGGACTATCGAATCAACGGCAAGAAGTCTCTTGACGACGTTGAAGCTCGTTGGAGGCTTCATTTGAAGCCGTTTTTCGGCTTCCTGCGGGCAGTAGAAGTGACGAGCGACTTATTAGCTCGTTATGTCGATGGCCGTCAAGGCGAGGGAGCTAAGAACGCAACGATTAACCGGGAGCTGGCAGCGCTCAAACGGATGTTTCATTTGGGAATGAAAGCCACGCCCGCGAAGGTTACCCGGAAGCCCGTCTTTCCTCATCTGGCAGAGGACAATGTCAGAAAAGGATTTCTTGAGGACGGCCACTATCAAAAGTTGCGCGAGTATTGTCCGGAACTTTGGTTCCGTTCTATTGTCGAATGCGGTCGCACTTACGGCTGGCGTGTAACTGAATTGCTCAAATTGAAAGTCAGCCAAGTGGATATCGTTCACCGCGTGATCCGCCTTGAGACGGGAACCACTAAAAACAAAGCGGGCCGTGAAGTCGTGATGACGGAAGCGGTCTTTCAACTCCTCTCAGCCTGTATTGAAGGCAAAGGGCCTGAGGATTATGTTTTCACCCGACCAAACGGAAAACCAGTTCGCGATTTCCGCGGCACATGGGAAAACGCTTGTGCTCATGCGGGAGTACCGAACTTGCTCTTTCACGATCTACGCAGGACGGCTGCACGCAATCTGCGCAGGATTGGCATTGGCGAAAATGTCATCATGAGGATAGGCGGTTGGAAAACACGCTCTGTCTTCCAAAGATATGACATTGTCGATAACCGCGATATCGCTGATGCAATGAAAAAGCTTGAGCAATCCGAGAAGTCGCGGATTGGTCACGTATTGGTCACGTTTGATGATTCGGTGGCGTCTGAGCCGCCTAAGCAACAAGTCCCACCACTGCAGTAAGTCATGTCACAATAGGCACTTAAGTTTGGTGCCGGGATGGGGAGTCGAACCCCCAAGACCCGAAGGTCGGCGGATTTTGAGTCCGCTGCGTCTGCCAGTTCCGCCATCCCGGCTCAATAGAAGGCCATTACAGGTTAGCACATTTGCTGAATGTGGAAAGACGTGAGCTGACGCGGAGAGCGGCTGTGGCCGGCGGGGGTTGGAGGATGGCCGGGAGCGGATCATCGCCGATGATCGGGTGATCTGATTATCGGGTGCTAGTCATCGGGTGAGCGGCAATGATATAAGCTCAATAGCTATGGGATGGCTATCTTCTATCTTGCGGATGCTGGCGCCGATTGCCATGGAGCATGGCGGGCAGGTATTGCGGGAGACGCTGAAGTCGCGCGCGCAGGCACAAACACAGGCGCAGGCGGAAGCCGCTGCCGGGCCTGATCCGTTGCAGTTGCTGGCCGCCGATGTGGACCAGGTGAAGCAGTACGCGCTACAACTCAAGTCTGACCTTGAGGCGTTGAACACCACTGCCGCCGAGCGGGAAGAGCGCTTGCGGAAATGGCTGTTGGGATTGCTGGCGTGGAACGCGGTGATCACGATTGGCCTGGTGCTGCTGGCGGTGTTTGCCTTGCACAGGGGCTAGGAATAGTGTCGATTCATGGGAAAAGGCTAGAGCATCGTGAGAACGCCTTGACGCTTCATCTTATGGCAATGACATGCTCGGGATGCTTCGACTTGCTCTCGCATCGCAAGGCTCAGCTCGAGCGGCGCTCAGCATGACAAGGGTTAAAGGGGGCAGACAAGAGTTAAAAAGATAGAGTGGCGCGTTCAGTGTGACGGGAACGCTAGAGCATAGTGTCGATTCATGGGGAAAAAGCTAGAGCGTCGTGAGAACGCCTTGACGCTTCATCTTATGGCAATGGCATGCTCGGGATGCTTCGACTTGCTCTCGCATCGCAAGCTCAGCTCGAGCGGCGCTCAGCATGACAAGGGTTAAAGATGTCGACGTTTACCCGGCCAGAAGTAAAGATCGACGCAATGCGCGGGCTGAAAGAGTTTTCGCACCAGTTACACCCACGCCCTGAAAATACGTTCCAGTTCCGTATCCAGTGGGTTTCCGTTAGAATTTAAGTGCAATGTCCCTGACGAAACCACAAGCGCTTGACCTGTTCCGCTCTGATGACCTGATTGGGCTTGGCATGGAGGCGAATGCGCTCCGGCAAAAGCTGCATCCGGAAGGCGTGGCCACCTACATTATTGACCGCAATATTAATTACACCAATTTCTGCACGGAATATTGCACCTTCTGCGCGTTTTATGCGCCGGTGAAAGGCCCCGGCCGGGCCAGGGGATATGTGCTGGATTTTGACACGATCTACCAGAAGATCCAGGAAACGGTGGACATGGGCGGCACGGGCGTGCTGATGCAGGGCGGTCTGCATCCGGACCTGAAGATTGAATGGTATGAGCAGATGCTCAGCGGCATAAAGCAGCGCTTTCCGCAGATCCACCTGCATTGCTTTTCCGCGTCAGAGATCATTCACTTTGCCGATGTCAGCGGACTCACGATTGAAGAGACCATCAAGCGGCTGCGCGCGGCGGGCCTGGATTCCATCCCCGGCGGCGGCGCGGAAATTCTGGATGACGAGGTCCGCTACAAGATTGCGCGCCTGAAATGCCTGACGGAAGACTGGATCAACGTGCATCGCACGGCGCATAAGCTGGGCATGCGCACCACAGCCACCATGATGTTTGGCGTGGGTGAAAGTTTTGAGCATCGCATCAACCACTTTCAGCGCGTTTATGATCTGCAGGAAGAGACCGGCGGGTTCACAGCGTTTATCCCATGGAGCTTTCAGCCCGGCAACACCGCCCTGGGCGGACGCCACTGGGACGAAGCAACTGCGGTTGAATACCTGA